>JACPQP010000418.1 GCA_016190465.1 Chloroflexota bacterium | reverse complement strand
GTTCTGGGGACACCCCAAACCCCGCCGGGACTGGCTCCGCCCGTCCTGGACCTTCCCGAGACCATCGCGAGCTTTCGGTGACCTACCTGGACGAGGAGACTCCCATCACGCCCCACCCCTCGACGTGGCAAAGGGGCGACGCGGCGATGGAGCGAGCTTGTGCCTTTGTGGTGCGCTCCGGCCCCCTGGGTGTCCTCATGGCGAACCTTCGCCCCGGCTACGCCGTCGCCCCGTCAGAGGCGATGGCGGGCGGGGTCAGGCCGTCCGATTGATGAGTGTGCCGACCGCCCCGCCACGCTCGCGCGAGGGCTCGATGCGTGCCTGCACGTTGTACGTCGGAGTTGAGTTCACGCCGGCCAGTACGGTACGGACGCGATCCGCGCCATCGTCGAGCACCTTATCGCGCAACCGCGTTTGCACCTGCGCCACCTGGCTGGCGATCTCGGCCTCGGAGCCGCCACGAGGAGACGAGGCAGTCCCATACAGTGCCTGGACCTGGCCAGCGGCCACGGGCTGAATCGCCATCGCTACCGCCTCCCTTACGCCTGCGAAACAACGGATCCTTCCATATGGAGTATCGGCACACTCGTCCGCAACTTTAGGATCACTCTTGCTTCGGCGCTCCACTTGCGCAGGCGTCATGCGTCACGTATCATGATTGCGATGCCGTACCAACTCGTTCCGTCGCCGGATCAGATCGCCGACGATGCACTGTACCGCGATCTCGCGCTCCCTGAAGGGCCGGATTGGCGACCGTTTGTCGCGATGAACATGGTCAGCTCAGTCGACGGGAAGGCGGTGCTCCGCGGCCGCGCCAAGGGGATTGGTAGTCCGCTGGACCGGACGGTGATGTTGCGGCTGCGTTCAGCGGTCGACATGGTGCTGGCGGGAGCCGGCACGATCCGCGCGGGAGAAGGTGACCTGAGTATCCCTGGCGAGCTCGTCGCCTCGCGACGGGCCCGTGGCTGGAGCCCCCAGCCGCGATTCGCGACAGTCAGCGCCCAGCTCGACCTTCCCCTCAAGTCGCCCTTCTTTCGCCTCGGGTCCGGTCGTCCCCTGGTGTTCACCAGTGCTGGCGCGCCGCTGGAGCGGCAGAGGGCGATCGGCGACGTCGGCGAGGTCGTCGTCGCCGGGACCGAGGACGTCGACGTCGCCCAGGTGCTTCACTACTGTCGGCAGACGCTCGGGGTAAGACGGGTGCTGCTCGAAGGTGGGCCGCGACTGAATCAGGAGTTTCTCGATCGCGAAGTGGTCGACGAGCTGTTCTGGACGGTAGCGCCCAAGCTCTACGGCGGTGCCGGCCAGCGGACCATCGTCGAAGGCCCCATGCCCCGGCACGTTCCGCTGGCCCGGTTGCATCTGCGCTCGGCGTATCTGGCCGACGACGAGCTGTTCTTGCGGTATGAGGTCGAAGGATGTCACGGATCTACGTAGGGCTGGCCTTGATGGAGTTTGGCGACGCCGAAGCCTGTCGGGAGGTCACCAATGGCCTGCCGCAGTACGTCGTGCAGCAGCTTTCCCCGACGGCCATCGTCGTCGATCACGAGCAACTCGAGGCGCTCTTGAGCCGCCTACGCCGCCAGGGGATCACCCCGAAGGTAACCGACTCGTGATCGAACGGGAACCGGTCGTCAAGGACCATCAGCAGATCCGGCGCGCCCTGGATACGTATGTGGTCGGAGTCCTATGGGATATGGCCCACGTACTCGGCGTGCCGATGCCCGACGACGCGCGCAAGCCCCAGGTCCTCGATCACCTCAGCCGGTTCCTGGGCGAGCCAGCTCACCTCCAAGTGCTGGCCGTACGCCTCTCGCCGGCGCAGTGGAGCCTGCTCCGCCAGCCCGACCTCACCACCAAGACCACCTGGCTCCTGGCGCTCCGCGATCACCTTCTGGCGACGGGGCTGCCCCAGGACGGGGCCGTTTCACAGATCGCCGAACTGCTGCAACTCGGTGCGCTCCTCCCCACTCGCGCTAGCCAGTTGGGCAAGCTCTCGCTCGACGGTGACCTGCGGCCGGAGCTGGTTGAGGTGACCACGTTGCCTTCGATCCAGCGAGCGGCGCTCGATCGGCCGGTTCTCCCGCCGCCACCAATCGCCGCCTCGCGCGAGCCGGCGATGGCGGTGAGCGCGTCTTTCGCCGATATGCAGCGACAGGTCTTCCTGGTCCTGCAAAGCGCATCGACCAGCCCGCTGCGCATCTCGAATCAGGGATACCCGTACAAGAACGATGTCGCCCGGCTGGCCCAATCGATCGCCAGCGGTCGGCTAGCAGCGAATGCCCCGAAGCAAAAGAAGGCGAAGCAACCGGCGAGTCCGGTCGACCCGAAGCTCTGGTTCGTGTTGGCGCTCCTGATCGATGCCCCGTTCGTGAGCACTGTCGCGGCCACCTACGCACCAAAACCGGAGGCTCAAGCGTTCCTGACGGCGCCGTTGCCCGCTCAGGCCAAGCAGCTCACCCAGCTCTGGCTCGACTCCGTCTGGGATGACCTGCACCGGATTCCGACACTCGATATCAGCGATGGCGGCGAGGAGCCGTATCGCTTCGCCTGGGACGTGGCCGAGATCCCCGAGAGTCACATCCCGACCCGCGAGCGGCTGCGGACGGCACGCAAGACCGTCGTCGAGACGTTGCGATCGTGCCTGACGGATGGCCAGAGTCGTGGAGGCTGGCAGGACGTGGCGGCGCTGGCGCGGGCGGTCGCCCGGTCAAACCCGGAGTTCCTCGTTCCGTTTGGGCGGGTCGTCGGCTACTATAACACCTACTACAGCCCACGCCAGGAGGACGACGCCTACTACCTCCAGATCAGCCGACGGGGACAGATGGGCCGCGAGGCGCTCATTCGGCGGGGCCACGACTGGATGGACGTCGAGGGCGCCTTCGTCGCCCAGGTGATCGCCGAGCCACTGCACTGGCTGGGGCTCGGCGACGTCGCCCCGGGCGATGGCCGGCCCACCGCATTTCGGCTTACCCCGCTGGGGCGCCACGTTCTGCTCGACGAGCCATACGTCGAGACGACCGCGGCGACCGGACCGACGCTGGTCGTCCAACCGAGCTTCGAGCTGATCGTGATGGACGCGAGCCGCAACCTCGACCTCGTGGCCCGGTTGGACCAGTTCGCCGAGCGGCAGAGCCTCGATCGCGCCGCCATTTACCGGCTGACCCGTCAGTCGGTTGTCGCCGGCTTGCAGCGTGGCCTGGAGGGCGAACAGATCATCCGTGAGCTCGAGACCAACGCCCGAGCGTCACTGCCGCAGAACGTTCGCTATTCGATCGCGGAGTGGACGCGGCAGTACGAGCGCTACCACCTGCGCCGTCGGACAGCGCTGCTCGAGTGCGAGAGCGCGGCCGAGCTCGAGCGGTATCTCGGCGACCGGCAGGTTTCGCCGTACCTGGTGAAGCGGCTGTCGGCGACCACCGCGCTGGTGGACGTACGCCAGGTTCCCGCGCTCGCCGCTGCACTGGGGCAGTTGGGACGGTACCCGCCGATCACCGACTACGCCAAGCCGGTCCGGAAATCGCTCCGTTTCATCGATGCCGTGACGCTCGAGGTTCCGGCGCGGTTCGACGATCCGTACCAGCGCTTTCGACTCGGCCAGTTCGCCGAACTGGCCGTGACCAGCGGTCACAGTCACACCTATCGCCTCACCGCGAAGGCGGCGCGACGCTCCGGCGCGCTCAAGGTGCCGGTCGACGACTTTGTCAGTTTCATCAGGCGCTACGCCGACGCCGCTGTCTCGACCGATACGTTGCTGTATCTGCGCGGGTGGGCTGGCGAGATCAAGTCGGTTCGCACGGTGGACGTCGTCGGGTTCATCGTGCCGATGGAGGCCCAGTGGTCGGTCCTCCTCGGCGTGCCGGAGGTCGCCGCCGTGGCCCCCCTCATCGTGACGCCGACGCTCGCGCTGGCCACCCACGAGCAGGCGCAGCGGCTCCGGAAGTTGCTGGCCGAGCGCGGGATCGACAGCGCCACGACGGCACTGGGGGAGGTGCAGCCGAGCCAGGTGAACGTCATTGCGCGTCCCTCCTCCCCCTCCGTGCCGGCGCCGACGCCACCGGCCGCGCCGCCAGAGCCAGCACGCCCGGCCGGCTCGGTGGTCCAGTTGGCCGGCAGTCCGGAGTCGATCCGCGCCACCTTGCAGGTTGCGGTGCGGCACAAGCGGCCGGTCACCCTGGGCCTGTTCGACCAGAAGCGGCAACCGGTCTCGATCCGGGTCCAGCCCATCCAGGTCTACAAGATGGAGGGGGAATGGTACCTCGACGCGAAGTGCTTCGAGTGCGATGACGTCCACGTGATGCTGATCAAGGCCATCGCGGCCGCCCTGCCGGAGGGTGGCGAGTACTGAAACGGCCCTCATCCCCCAACCGCCGTTCCTGAGCTCGAGCCCCCAATACTGGGGGAAGGGGAGCGGCACGGGGGCACGGCCCAACCCCCTCTCCCAGTATTGGGAGAGAGGGCTAGGGGGTGAGGGCCTGGCCGCGACTCAGGTAGGATCCTGCCCACTGCTGAGGGCTGTTCCCCCTGTGAGGCCGAGTAAGGGAGGAAGTAGTATGACGTACCGGCCAGAGAACCCGCTGATCGTCCAGGGTGATCACACGGTGCTCCTGGAAGTCGCGAGCGCCCGCTACGAGGAGGCGCGCGACGCGCTGGCCCGCTTTGCCGAGCTGGAGAAAAGCCCAGAGCACGTCCACACCTACCGGATCACCCCGCTCTCGCTCTGGAACGCGGCGGCCAGTGGCGTCACTGCCGAGCACGTCCTCGCCACTCTCGGGGACTACGGGAAATACCCGCTGCCGGGCAACGTCATCGCCGACGTCCAGGACGCGATGTCGCGCTACGGGCGCCTGAAGCTCCAGCGGGCGGCCGATGGGCAGCTCGTGCTCACGTCCGAGGATGCGCTGCTCATCACCGAGCTCCAGCACCATCGGCGGGTCGAGCCGTACATCGTCCGGGCGAAGGACCGCCACACGCTCGTCGTCCGGGCCGACCTGCGCGGCCACCTGAAGCAGGCGCTGGTGCAGATCGGGTACCCGGCCGAGGACCTGGCCGGCTACGTGGCTGGCCAGCCCCTGACCGTCGCGCTGCGCGAGGTGATGGTCGGCACAGGCCGGCCCCTCGTCCTGCGCGATTACCAGCGCGAGGCGGTCGACGTGTTCTGGGCCCGGGGCGAGAGCCGGGGCGGCAGCGGAGTCATCGTGCTGCCCTGCGGCGCGGGAAAGACGGTGGTCGGGATGGCCGTGATGGCGAAGGCCCAGTGCCACACCCTCGTCCTTTGCCACGGCACCACCGCGGTCCACCAGTGGATCGGCGAGCTCATCGACAAGACGCACACTTCGCCCGACCTGATCGGGGAGTACACCGGCGACCTGAAGGAGATCCGGCCCATCACCGTCACGACCTACCAGATCGTCACCTACCGGCCGGGGCGGCGGAAGGTGAGCAAGGAGACGTTCGAACTGGGCGACTATCCGCACCTCTCGCTCTTCACCGGCCACGACTGGGGTCTCATCATCTACGACGAGGT
>JACPQP010000386.1 GCA_016190465.1 Chloroflexota bacterium | reverse complement strand
CGGCCCCACTCCTGGGGGTTTGGGGGGGGTCGGCGGGCACGAAGCGCCCGCCGACCACCCCCGAGTTCCTCCCTTCCCCCGCAGGGGTGCCCGCAGGGGAGTGGCGCGTCCAGACGCAGTTGGGATATTCAGGCCGTGGTCTTGATGAACTGCTCGAAGGCTTTCTGGCACGCCTCCAGACCTTCCTTGACGGACTTCTCGCCGGACCAGATGGGCCCGGTCGTCTGGGTGAAGATCCTGTTCAGCTCGGGGAAGCGATCCAGTGTCTTGCCGGGCATCGGGAAGGCATACTTAAGCGAGTCGTGGGCCACCTTCTCCAGGTCCTCGCGCTTCATGTCGAGCGGCCCCCGCTGGATGTCATCGAACCAGTACTTCTCGGTCTTGGCGTTGGCCGGGAAGGCGGCCATCATCTTGGCGTGGATGACGGCGCCCTCCTCGAGGCCGACATAGCGGACGAACTTCCACCCCGCCTCGGGCTGCTTGCACTTGGCGCCCAGGAACCAGGTGTTGTCGCCGGCGGGCACGGTGTTCTGCCCATAGGGGCCGTAGGGATAGGGAGCCATGGCATACTTCCAGTCGGCCTTCCCAGGGGGGAACGTGCCGATCTGCCACTGGCCTTCCATGTACATGCCGATCTTGCCGGTCAGGAACGGCCAGCCCACCGACTGCTGCATGGCCTGCGTATCGCTGGGCTTGGGCGAGACCTTGTGCTTATAGCTCAGGTCCACGATGTGCTGGAAGCACTCGACCATCTTCGGTTGAGTGAAGTGCACCTCGGTGATCTTGCTCGTCTTGTAGGCCTCGCTCAGCTCAGGGCCACCCTTGTCGTTGAAGGGATCGGCGCCCCAGAGCCAGGCGATGTTGCCGAGCTGCTGCGCGTGCATGACCCAGCCGTAGACGGCCTTGGTAGGATCGCCCGTGTCCTTGGCGATCTTGCTCGCCATCGTGAACATCCTGTCGAGGGTCCAGCTCTTGTCGCCCCAGTCGACGGGCGGCCGCTCGAGCCCTGCCTTCTCGAAGAGGTCCGGGCGGTAGAACGTGGTGTAGGGCATTATCTCGACGGGCATGCCCCAGAGCTTGCCCTCACGCGTGACAATGCGGATGGCGACCGCATTGAGGAAGGAGATGTCTAGCTTATCTCCCTCCACGTACTGGTCGATGGGCTGGATGGCCTTGTTGTTGTAGAAAGTCAGGAATCCGGCTGCGTACGAGACAGAGACTTCGGGCGCCGCGCCCGCCGCGAACATCGCTAGCAGCTTGGCGTTGTAGTCTCCCCAGGGCACACCTACCACGTTGATCGTGATGTTGGGGTTCCTGGCCTGGAAGTCCCTCACCATCTCGGCGTCGCCCTTCTTGAAGGCTTCAGGCAAGCCGGTGTGCACCAGGTAGGTGATTTCGACCTGCGGAGCGGCCTTGACGGCAGGCTTGTCGGCGACCGTGGGCGCTGCGGCCGGCTTCGGCGCCTCGGCCGGCTTGGCTGGTACGACCGTCGGCGTCGGAGCCGCCGGCGCGCAGGCGACGATGACGGCGGTGCCCGCCGCGCCCAGCGCGGTCAACCTCAGGAACTCGCGGCGACTGGTGAGCTTCAGGACTTGCATGGTACCTCCTTCTCGAACTCCAACTTCGCGCGACAACCGCGCGGCTATTCTATCGGCAATCTGCGGCCTCCTGTCGCTTCGATCGCCGCCGCCCCTCGTCCCCGCGCGGGACAAGCCCGCACGCTACAGGGTGTTTTGTGAGGTGCTCTGTACGAGGCACATTATCGTCCGCGATTGATGGAAATCAATAGGCATCATGCCACGCGCATGCCAGCGTGCCGCCACCCTCATGCCATGGGCAGGTGGTGGCGCGCGAGGTCGACACCGATAGCGAGGACGCGCATGCCAGCGTGCCGCTATCCTCATGCCGTGGTGCTATAATGGCGCCATGGACCGCGAAGACCTCTCCCGCCAGACCCAGGAGACTCTCACGCATCTTCATAACCCGGCCTACCTGTCAGCACATCCGCTCGCCGCCCTACTTGGCGGCGAGCATCCGCTGGCAGG
This sequence comes from Chloroflexota bacterium, assembly GCA_016190465.1. Lineage (GTDB taxonomy): Bacteria > Chloroflexota > UBA6077 > FW602-bin22 > JACPQP01 > JACPQP01. Next base: position 1,133 of record JACPQP010000386.1, on the reverse strand, counting down.
CGACGCGCTGCGGCGCCTGCTGCTGGAGATGATCGAGCAGCTCAAGCCCGCCCAATCGGCGCCGACCGCGCTGGCCGATTGGCGGCGCTACCGGCACATCGTCCTGCGCTACGTCGAAGGCCACAGCATGGCATCGGTCGCCCGAGAACTGGCGGTGAGCCACCGCCAGGCCAGCCGCGACCACCAGCAGGCAATCGATGCGCTGGCGATGCTCGTGAAGGTTCGGTGCTCGATTCCCCGCCTTGGCGTCGCCGCCCGGCCGGCTGGGCTTCCCGATCTGGCCGGCGCCCGCGCCGAGCCCGAGACAGAGGCGATGGAACCAGCCGGCGCCGGAGAGTCCAGCACCTCTCTGGCCGAGGTGGTCGCCGGCGTGCTCGCGACCCTCGGCAAGCTCCTGCCCGACCGCCAGTCTCGGGTAGAGCTCTCGGTCGCCGACACGCTTCCCCCGGTCGCCGTCGCCCCAGCGCTCCTCCGACAGGCACTGCTGCACCTGCTGATCTACGCGACCGAGGCGGCCCGTGGCGGCGAAGTCAGCTTTGCGGCCGCCGATGCGGCCCCGGGCGTCACGATCCGGATCGGGGTCGGCAGTCCCGGCGGAGAGCCTCTCTCTCGCCACCCCCATTCTGCCGAGCCGGTCGAGCTGCGGGAACTGGTAGAGGGCGCGCGACAACTGATCGTCGACCAGGGGGGCACGGTCGAGGTGGGTGACGGTATCAAACGGCCGCGTCTGGTGACGGTCGTGTTGCCCGCGGTCGAGCGGCGCAAGGTGCTGGTCGTCGACGACAACCCCGACGTGGTCATGCTGTTTCGGCGATACCTGCGCGGCAAGCCCTACCGACTGATCCAGGCGACCTCGGGCGCCGGCGCGCTCCGGCTGGCCGGGGAGCTACGCCCGGACGTGATCATCCTCGATGTGCTGATACCTTCGGAGGACGGCTGGGACATCCTCCACAAGCTCCGGGCGGCTCCCGGCCTGGCCGACACGCCGGTCGTCGTCTGCTCGGTCCTGCCGGAGAGAGCCCTGGCACGCTCGCTCCGGGTAGCCGAGTTCCTGCCCAAACCCGTCACGTGCCCGGCGCTGCTGGCGGCGCTGGAGCGCTGCGTGGGGGTTGGGGGTTAGGGGTTGGGGGATG
>JACPQP010000400.1 GCA_016190465.1 Chloroflexota bacterium | reverse complement strand
GGTGGGCCTGGTGCAGCCGACCGATCCGGTCGGCCAGCGCGACGACGGCGTAGGCCGCCGCGACGGCGAAGAGCACCCAGGTCTGGTAGTAGAGCTTGAAGACCGTGTTCATCCGGTCGTTGAAGAAGTCGCGGATGAACACCAGCTCGGTCCCCAGCAGGAGCAGCGCACCGGTGCCGATCAGCACCAGGACGAACAGCGGTTCGCGAGCCACCACCATCGCGCCAGCGCCCCCGGCGATCTCGGCTGGCCCGCCTTGCCTGACGCTCCCCTCACCCTCTGTGCCGTTCCTGAATCCGGTCCCTGGCTGCGGGAGAGGAGAGCGGCCGGCCAGGACCGGCACGCGGATCGGCTGCCCAGCCGCCACTTCGGCGAGCAAACCGCGCCAGAGCGTCGCCAGCGAGCCGATGAGCAGCGGCACCACGACGCCGAGCGCGGGAGCGTTCGCCACGAACAGCGCGACGCCGAGCGCGCCGGTCAGGATCCAGGTGAACGGCTGGCGCGTCCAGTCGGGCTGGGGTTTGGGGGCTGAGGTGTCGGCGGGCCAGGGGCACGAAGGGTCCAGATGGACCCTTCGTGGGTTGCCGCGTGCAAGCTGGGCGACCACGTAGGACGCGGCGAAAAAGACCAGGGGCCCCCAGAAGACGACGAAGTGCTGGAGCTGCGTCCGCAGACCCCGCGCTCCCGTGACGCCGACGATCCCAATCCCCTGCGTCTGAGAGCGGAACGTGACGTAGAACGGCCAGTAGAGCACGAGGCTGGCCGCGAGCGCCAGACCCGCGAAGATCGCCACTTGCTTCAGCCAGCGCCGGTCGAGCGCAGGCCGGGAGAGGTACGCGTGGATGGCGAACGCGGCGGCAAGGATGAACAGGTAGGTGAGCATGTCCCAGGCGTTGAGGAACGAGAGGCTGCCGAACAGGAACCCGATGAAGAGCAGATCCAGGGGCCGGTCGCGCAACGAGCGCGCCTCGATCGGCTGTTCGGTGCGCAGCAGGTTCAGCGCGAAGCCCAGGACGACGAAGGCGAACGGCAGCGTGAGGACGTGCGGGTGCATGTCGCCCAGGATGAAGCTGAAGAAGGGGAACTCGTTGATCGTGTAGTCTCGCGCCTGGCTGCCGACGTAGGTGCCTACCACGCGAGACGCCCGGAACCACCACCAGTTGTCGAAGGCGTCGGTCGGGTACCAGGTCTGGAGCTGGGCAAGCCGGTCGGATTCCAGCGGGGTGAGGTCTTTGATCTGGAGCCAGGCCAGGAACTGACCCGAGACGAGGTTCCGCAGCCGCAGCCACTCGACAAACCCCTCCAGGTTGGCGAGGAAGGTGACGAACAGGACGGTCAGGGCGCCGCCGACGTAGGCTCGGCCGTTGCCCGCGTCCCCCCCTCGGCCGCCGCGCACCAGGTTGTAGCCGAGCGAGAACGCCCCGGTCACGGTCAGCGCAAACAGCGTGGCGATCCCGAGGTTGAACGCGACGCTCGGCGGCACTGCCGCGAGCCGCGCGACGATCGCGATGACGACGTAGCCCAGGTAGTAGTAGCTGATCGAGTAGCCCGCCAGCCAGGGATCGTTGGGCGGGAGCACGGGGCTGCGCATCGACGAGTTGAGGAAGCCGAACTCCATCGGCTTCTCGGTCGCCATGATGTCCGGCTGATAGGCGCGGACGATGGCCCAGATGACGAAGGCGCCCAGGAAGACCAGCTCGTGGACGACGGCGACCCGCCGATGCTCGCGCCAGAAGGCGCGGAGGTGGGCCACCGCGGCCGGCAGCCCGAGCCAGCCCGCGGCGCCGAGTGCGACCAGCAGCACCACCACGGTCGCGGTAGTGTTGCCCAGCACGCCCACGACGTTGCCCATCCAGAGGAGGTAGGCGACCGCGAGCAGACCGACCGGCCGGGCGAAGGCGACCCCCCGGTCAGGCAGGCGGCCGAAGAAGCGAGCGACGATCGGCAGCGCCGCGAGGCCAAACAGTTGCAGGGCGAGCCACCAGGTAAGCACGTGCAGCACGGCGCTCAATCCTGAGCGCCCTGGGCCTGCCGGACCCGGTAGATCCTGACGCCGTCGACGTCGTAGACCAGGTCGAGGGACTGCCCGACCATCTGGTCGAACTTCGCCAGGCCCGGCGCCGGATAGTAGGCGCGCTCCACATCACCCACGTAGATGTACTCCACTTTGTACCGCCTCAACAGAACCAGTGTGTTCGAGCTGGATGCGTCAGTATACATCGTCCGCACGTCCCGCAGGCGCTCGTCGACCAACTGGGTGTAGCCGGCCCGCTGCTGCTTCTGGTGCCAGTCCCACCCGATCACCGTTGGCAGGCCGGTGTAGATCGAGATGCGCGAGCCCCAGCGGTAGAGCGGCGTGTTCGCCTCCAGGATCACCGGCGTCCCCTCGACGTTCTCCTGGAGCCAGCGGATCGCCGCCAGGTCGGTCCGGAACCGCAGCTCCCGGTTGTTGTCGACGTAGGTCGCGTACTGCATATACGCGGTGCCGTCGAGCGTCAACGGCACGTTCGTCGCGAACCGGTCGGCCACGCGCGCCGGGGTCGCGACCAGCGGGTAGACGAAGGTCGCGGCCAGCAGCGCCGCGAGGAACCCGACCCAGACGCGCCGGACGGTCGGCCGACGAATCGCGAGCAAGCGCCGGCCGATGAGGACGAGCGCCACCGCCGAGCCGATACCCCACATCGTCCACACCTGGAGGTAGAACTTGAATACGGTGTTCATCCGGCCGATGTCGCCCTCGATCGCGACCAGCTCGGTGACGATGCCCAGCGCCAGCCCGGTGCCGAACAGCCCGTACAGGAAGGTCTCCTCGGCCGGCCGGTCCCGCTGGAGCGCGAGGACCACGACGACGACGAGCAGCGCGAGCAGCAGCCCCGCGAGCGTCGCCTTCAGGAGCGCGCCGAGCGCGATGATGCCCAGGATGGCGAGGGCGCCGTATCGGAGCAGCGTCGTCCCCTCACCCCTGTCCGCCGTTCCTGAGCCGGTCCCACGCTGCGGGAGAGGGGGAACGGCGAAGACGAGCCGCTGGCGCAGGCGGAGATAGCGGGGGAGCCGATCCCAGTACGTGAGCCCGAGGCGTAGCTCTCGCAGCCAGCCCGATCGGCGATAGCGGGTGAACACGTCCACCAGGATGAAGCTGATCATCACGGCGACGAAGAGGCCATGGATCGCCAGGTAGGCCCCGACGTTCGACTTGTCGGGGAACGGTCGGACGCCCGAGTAGAACGACTGGAAGCTCTGGTGGAAGGGCAGGTAGAGGATGACGCTGAGCGCGGCGACGATGGCGAACCGGAGCAACGTCAGCGCCAGGCCGATCGCCGTCGGCCGGCTGGCGAGGTACCACGGGATCAGCATCGCCAGCGCGGTCAGGCCCAGGTAGGTCGGGAAGTCCCACGAGTTCGTCGGCATCAGCGCGCCGACCGTCAGGGCGGCGACGAACAGCGTCGCCACCATCTGGAGCGAGACAACCCCGGAGACCTCCCGGATCCGCTCGACGATGGTGTCCATCCGGGCCCGCTCGGCCCAGATGGCCGGCGCCGCGAAGCCGAGCCGGCCGTTCGACCAGGGAAGCTGGACGCGCTGGAACGGGTGGCCCGAGCGGACGATCTCGACCGCGACTGCGATGGCCAGCGCCGTCAGCGGCAACCCGTACAGGTGGGCGTGCGGATCGGCGAAGAGGAAGGTGAAGTACGGGAACTCGTTGATCGTGTCCTTGATGACCCGGGTGCTGGCCCAGTACCAGTCGGTCGGCACCTGGAAGAGCCGGGGCTCGGCGATGACGCGGACCAGCCCGGCCAGCGCCTGGACGGCCTCGCCGAGGCCCGGCAGCGCACTGCGGTAGGGCAGGTTGCCCAGTCGGGCGAGCTGAATCAGGATCTGCCCGAAGCCGCCGAGGTTGCCGATGACGCAGACGAACAGTCCGGCGCCAAGCCCGGCGACGAGCTGCTCCCGCGGCGAGCGCCGGACCAGGTTGTACGCCACTGCGAACGCTCCCGCGAACGTGAGCGCAGTGAAGTAGGGCACGGCCAGATTGATCGCGGTGGTCGGGACGATGCCGGACAGCTTGATGAACGTGCCGGCGATCAGTTGCCCGTAGTAGTAGTAGTTCAGGTAGCCACCGGCGAACCAGGGGTCATACGGCGGGTACACGGGGCTTCGGATCACCGCCGTCAGGTAGGCCAGATCCATCGGCTTCTCGCCACCCCGGGCCGGGTGCCAGAGGTCCGGGTTCGACGCGCGAACGAACAGGAAGAAGATGAACGCGGCCCAGAAGACGGCCTCGCCGATCACGAGCAGCCGGAGCCGCTCCCGCCAGAACCCCAGCATCGACGTACGTTGCCGGTAGAAGATCGCCCCACTCAGCGCCAGCAGGACGATGAAGGCGCCGAACACGGTCAGGCGTGTGCTCGGGGCCAGCCCGACGCTGACGACCATCCAGGAGACCCAGGCGAGCGCGAGCAACCCGAGCGTCTTGGCCAGAACGTAGCCCCGGTCGGCCAGGTTGCGGAAGACGACGAACGCCAGCGGCACGGCTGCCCACCCGACCGCCTCCACCAGGACGATCCACACGAGCAGCGGCACCTGGTTCTCCAGGCCGGTCGGGTTGAACAGGGCGCGGTAGGTGCCGCCAGCGCGGACCATCGCCTGCTGGGCCGGCGCCAGCAGCAGCGACCGGAACTCGCGGCCAGCGCTCGCCAGGCTCCCGGGCGGCCGGACGCGAACCAGCGTCGGCTCGAGCAGCGCCCGCACTTGCTCGTCGGGGAGGGGACGCGTTTTCTTGAAGACCAGGACCCTCGGGTGGTCGTAGACGCTGAAGCTCTCGTCGGCGTGTCCCATATTGATGGTCAGCGCCCGCCGCGGCTGGTGCTGAAGCAGGGCCGGCGTCGGGAGCCCCGGATCGGCGAGCGTGTCGTCGACGAAAGAGAGGTCGAGCAGGTTCGGATACGACGTGAAGGCCCCGACCAACTCGAAACCGAGCTGCTCGCCGAAGAGCAAGCGGTAGTACTCGGACGTCATCGGGTACCGGTTGGGGAGCCGGGGGATCGTCCCGTACAGACGGTTGCTGAAGAAGACGACGTAGTCGGCGCCGCGGAGCTGCTGAACGATGTGTTGCAGCTTCTGCGGGGTGTCCTCCTCGTAGAGCTTCAGCTCCAGCTTGCGGTACTGCATCGACTGCTCGGAGAGAGCTGTCCGCCCACGGACAAGGGGGACGGGCATGCCCTCTTCCCAGTGCTCGGTGGCGATCGCCGCACCGCGCGGGACGTTGGTGTAGATCCAGTCGGAGGCCGCCACCGCGGGGTGCGGCGCGGAGTACAGGTTCACGTAGGCGAGCGCGAAGAAGGCGGTCGTCGCCACCACCAGGCCGATCAAGGCGGTTGCCGCCTGCTGGAGGCGTCCGCTCTCCAGCCCCTCGACGATCGCCGGGAAGCGAGCAAAGAAGGATGGAATCGGGCCTGGCTCGGACGCCTCCTGCTCCTCGTCGGCCAGCACCTCACCCCCTGAGGAGGGAGGAGGGAGGAGAGAGGAGAGAGGAGAGAGGAGCGCCCCACGCTCCTCCCTCCTCTCTCCTCTCTCCTCGCCGTCGCGTCCCTCCCCCAGGGAGGCCTCAAGTGGCAGGGTAACGGTCGGACCGTCCATTGTGAACAGCAGCCCGAGCCCCTTGCGCTCCGCGAAGCGACGGGTCTCCTCGTCCAGGCCGGCCAGCGGGTCCTCCTCGGCGGCCGAGGCCGGCGCGGCCTCCAATCGACCGTCGTCGGGCATCAACTCGTCGAAGAAGCTCAGGCCCTTCAACTGGGCGAACCGGCGCGCCTCTTCCTCCTCGGGAGAGAGGTCGGCGACCTCACCCCCGGGCCGGACCTCACTCCCGGGCCGCCGTTCCTGAGCCCGGTCCCACGTCCCACAGGGACTCCCTTCGGTCGCTGCGGGAGAGGGGGGAACCTCTCCCCCTTCCGCCGTTCCTGGGCCGGGCCCACCAGGAGAGGACGCCCCCTCTCCCCCTACCCCCTCTCCCACCAGGGGAGAGGGG
>JACPQP010000384.1 GCA_016190465.1 Chloroflexota bacterium | reverse complement strand
TCCTGGCGGGGTTTGGGGTGTCCCCAAAACCATCAAAAACTTTCTGATACCTACTTACCTACAGCGGAGGAGGCTTGCCATGCGCGTGAACGGCACGCCGTATCGCACCGTCTGGATCGAGCGTTCAGAGATGACGGCGACAGTCTACCTGATCGACCAGAACCGCCTGCCGTTCGACTTCGCGGTCGTCGCCTGTCCAGGCCACGTGGCGACGGCGCGGGCGATCCAGGAGATGACAGTGCGCGGGGCACCGGCGATCGGGGCGGCGGCCGGGTTTGCGCTGGCCCAGGCGTTCCACGAGGCACAGGCTACCGACGCCGACCCCTGGGTGAGCGATGGAGCGACGGGGCGACGGGGCGACGGGGCGTTCCACGAGGCGCGCGATGCCGACGCCGATCCCTGGGCTTTCGTCCGGGCAGCCCGCGCCCGCATTGAGGCGACCCGGCCGACCGCCCGCGACCTGTTCTTCGCGACGGAGCGCGTCTGGGCCGCCGCCGAGGCGATGTCGAGCCTGGCGGCCGCGACGCGCGCGGCGTTCGACGCGGCCCAGGCGCTGGCCTCGGCCAGCGTTGCCGCCTGTCGGGCCATCGGCGAGGCCGGCGAGCCGCTGATCCCCGACCGCGCCCGCGTCCTGACCCACTGCAACGCCGGCTGGCTGGCCTGCGTCGACTACGGCACGGCCACCGCGCCGCTCTACCTCGCCGCCAGTCGTGGCAAGCGGCTGCACGTCTGGGTAGACGAGACGCGGCCGCGGTCGCAGGGGGCGCGCCTCACCGCCTGGGAGCTGCACGGCGAGGGCATCCCCCACCGGATCATCGCCGACAACGCCGCCGCCTCCCTGATGAGCCGGGGCGAGGTCGACCTGGTGATCGTCGGCGCCGACCGGATCGCCGCCAACGGCGACGTCGCCAACAAGATCGGCACCCTCGAGAAGGCGCTCTGCGCCCGGGAGTTCGGCATCCCCTTCTACGTCGCCGCGCCGCACTCCACGTTCGACCCGCGGGTGCCCCACGGCAAGGCCATCCCGATCGAGGAGCGGTCTCCGGACGAAGTGCTCTACCAGACCGGGCCAGACGAGTCGGGGATGCTCCGGCGCATCCGCGTCGCCGCGCCGGGGTCGTCGGCGTTCAACCCGGCCTTCGACGTCACGCCGGCGCACCTTATCACGGGGATCATCACGGAGCGGGGGGTGCTGAGGAGGGGGGTCTGAGAAGGTACCAGCGTCAGCAAACACTCTGCCGCGATTGCAGCCTTCGGCCAGCGCCTGGTCAGGTCGGGCCGCCTGCCGCATCATCTCCACCGGGCGCTGATCGACGCCTTCGATGGTCGCGAGATCACCGACTATCGATTGGCCTGGCAACCGGTGAGAGAAGACGTCGAACTGAGACCATCTCAAGCGCAGGAGTTGGTAGCCGCGATGGCCCACCTCCTGCGTCAGAGCTGAGCCGAGCAGCGGGGGCAACCGAACGTGGCACCATTCTGCGCTCGAGGGGACGTGGATGACGGGTCGTCACCGCGCCAAGGGGGTCAAGCGCGAGCACAGTATCATTCCGGGCCTGCTACCGGTGCTCGAGCAGCTTGCCGCGCAGCCGGCCGTCTCGGCGGTGATTCCCGGGCGCATCACCGTGACGAAGGGGCGCGCCCCCGCCCTCCGTCTTCGCCTGGGCACGTCCACGCTCACCGGCCTCAAGCTGAACGCGCGAAGCGGCACTGCCGCTCAAGAGGTCTTCGTCGTCACCACCGAGCCTGAGAAGGTGCTTGACTACCTGCGGCATGAGGTCTGTGGGTTCGCGGAGTGAACGAGTCAGAGTTTGTGGACTACTGATCCATCGGTCGGAGCCTATCCTGACCGGTGCCTCACCCAGCGTGACGTCTGCGGGCGATGATCTCCCGCTGGAGAGCACGGTCGAGGGTAACGAAGCGGGCGGAGAACCCTCCTACGCGTACAATCAGGTTGGGATACCTGTCAGGGTGCTCGAGCGCATCTTCCAGATCCTTCACGCTCGTCGTGTTGCCCTGGAAGATCATGCCACCGCGGGCGAGGAATACCTGGAGTATCGCCTTCAACGAGTCGAAGTTGATCCACTGGTCATCCATATCCCACATCGTCGTGGCACCGCCCGAGACACATTCGTAGTCGAGCGCCGTGGCCGAGTTGATCGCAGCGGTAATCCCCTCCGTCATTGCCGAGCTCTGTGGCGTCATGCCATGCCCGATGGGGTCGCCCGCACACGAGCCGTCACCGCGGGCGCCGAGCTCTCGACTGGCTCCCGGTGTCCAGATGAAGTTGAAGATCATCGGTTTCAGCCTGCCACCGAAGCGCGTTTGCTGCTGCGTCGCCAGCGTGCACACGCTCTCCATCACCCGGTTGCACATCGCGTCGGCCCCGGCGTCTTCGACTCCGTACCTGGGCAAGCGACGCAAGCGCGCACGTAGCGCCTCGTACCCGACGAAGTTGGCTCGCAGCGCAGCCAGCAGCTCGGAAGCAGACACGAACTTCTGGTCGAACACGGCGCGCTTGATGCCATTGAGCGAGTCGGCTGCGCTGGTGACACCAAGGGGCGCAAAGCCGTACTCGTGGTAGCGTGCGCCACCATCCTGCTGCTCGCGACCGCGCTCCAGGCAGTCACCCATCATGCTGGACAACAGATAACCGGGCCGATACTCGGCGTAGCATTCGCTGGCGATGTCGAGCGCACGCGCCATGTTCCGGTACCAACGAGCGAGCTCGGCCTCGAACGCCGCATAGAGGTCCTCGAAGTCTTGACAATCCGTCAGTTCACGCTGGTGGGGGATACGTCGTTTGCCGTCGATCATATCGATCCCACCGTTCAGCACAAGCTCGAGGGTCTTGGCCACGTTGTGCGTGCCGGTGAAGTTCAGGTCGCAGTTCATGCCCTGGACGCTAGGCTCCATGCACCCGCCCGCGATATACATCACCGCGTCTTCGAACGGCGTGCCACTCTTCACGATAGCGGGGATGCACGCGTCGTCATTGTAGACCTGAGCGCGGTTATGGCCGTGTAGCAGGTACCGCACGTTCAGATCGAGGAAATCCTCGGGGCTGTTGTGGCTCACGCGAGCGTAAACGAGGGGGTGCGCTTGATCGTCGAGCGCGCAGATGGAATGGATCATGAGATAGGACAGCGGATTCACCGCCGATGAGCCGTCCGGGTGGACGCCTCCGAGCATCACCGTCTCCCCCCACTTGTCATTGTGACGCAGGCGTTCCTCGAAGCGGATGAAGAGCTCGTCGACCAGATCCTTCGCCTGTTCCAGGGTGGTGAGCCCACGCGCCAGGTCGCGCTCGAGAAAAGGCCACAGGAAGTAATCCAGCCGTCCCGGAACGAAGCCGGCGCCCGGATGCTCCAGGTGCACCACGAGTTGCTGGAAGTAGTAGCTCTGCATCGCCTCGTGGAAGTTCCGAGCTGGGTGGCGCGGAACCCGTCCACAGATCTCGATGAGACGCTCAATGCGGTCCCGCTCCGAGCCAGAGGTTTGCCTGGCCTTCTCGCACAGCGCGGCCACGTGTCGATCGTTCCAGCGGAGCGCGGCCTGCCACAGGACAAGTGCTGCGCGGTAAAAGCGCTCCGCTTCGCTGTCTTTCGTCCTCGCCAGATGCTCGCGGATCAACCCCATGTGACCCTCGACCCCGCGTTCGAGGATCCAATCCCAGCGCCAGCCAATGTGACCGGGGGAGCCGATGCCCACCAGACCCGGATCGATGCCTTGCTGTTGCTGCCGGACCCGGCTTTGGGCAAAGGGGGAGTACTCCTCCCACAACTCGGCGCGTTCCCCACTCTCGGCATCGGCGAGCAGGCCAGTCTGGTAGAGCATGCCCACGAGGAGCTCGTCGTCAAACAGATGCACGGGCGCATTCTCGATGGTGTAGCCCACCGCACGGGCATAGCGCTCTCGGAAGGGCAAGTCAGCGTAGAGCTCGAAGAACGCCCGGGTCAGGTTGGGCAGCCGGCGGTCCGGGTGCTGTTCGCTTGCGCGGGCCCGACTGGCCCTTCGGAAACGGGAGACCCGGTCTGAGAGCAGCATGAAAGGCTCGGCCTGAGCCGTCTTCTCACTGAACACCGAGTCGCGCATCAGACACCCTCCAACCACGACACTTCCAGAACACTCAGTAGGTATCAGAAAGTTTTTGATGGTTTTGGGGGACACCCCAAACACCGCCAGGACGGGCTGCGGCCCTTCCTGGACCTTCCCGGAGCCGTTAAGGGACTTTTCCGCAACCCACTTTGCCACAGCTCGGGAAGCACGGAGAAGCCCTGGAAGCCATCGTCACCTCGCCGGGCCGGGCCAGACGTGGGGCCGGTTGAAAGGAGGGAAGAACGGCTCCGCATAGGGACGGAACGGCACCGTGTCGGCGATTTCCTGGAGGCGCGCCAGCACATCGGACGGCAGGGGGCCCCGGTTTACGGCCGCCACGTTCGCTTCCACCTCGTCTACCGAGCGAGCGCCCGTCAGCGTCATGCTGATGTCCGGATTGGAGATCACGAAGCGCAGTCCCAGCTCAGGTAATGGGATCCCCAGTTCGTCGACCAGGCTGTACAGTCGGCGGTACTGATCGCGGCGCGGGGGACTCATCCAGCGCGCTCCGGACCGGATCTCCTCGTCGTAGCGACGGGACAGAGCCCCCTGTTGAAGTGGCGAGCCGACGATGATGCCCATGCCCTGTCGCTTTGCCTCGGGCAAGACCGCGATCGTGGCCTCGCGCCAGAGCAGACTGTAGTTGAAGGCGGTCAGCACGACGTCGTAGCGCCCGGTGGCCATGATGTGGGGCATCTCGTAAACAGTCGTGCCGCCGAGGCCGGTGAAGCGGATGATCCCTTCGGACTTCAACTCGTCGAGGACCTCGTTAACCGGGCCGTGGAAGCTGTCGTAGTCGGTCCACCAGTCGTACTGGCCCGGCCGGTCCGGCTCGTGGACGAAGAGGATGTCGATGCGATCGCGTCTGAGCAGGCGCAGGCTCTCCTCGACCGAGCGACGCAACAGGGCCTTGTCCTTTGGGTTGAACGGCTGGGGGCGACCACCCAGCTTGGTCGAGAGGTAGTAGGGGGCGGACACGCTCGCCAGCGCGTAGCCGAGCACCTCTTCGCTGTCGGAGTAGGTCGGGGCGGTGTCGACGTAGTTCACCCCGAGCTCCAGGGCGCGCCGCACGGCCCGACGGGCTTCCTCCCGGTCCGGCTGGGCCCTCACCGTGATGAACGCCCCGCCCATGCCCAGCACGCCGACCTCCAGCCCGGTTCGGCCCAGAATGCGCTTCTCCATAGCTAGACTCCTCACCCATCCCCAATCGTAATCGCAGGCTTGAGCGTCTGCTTCTCCGCGACCAGCCGGAGCGCCTCGCCGATCCTCGACAGCGGCAGCACGTGGGTGACGAAAGAGCGTAAGTCGATGAACCCCAGCCGCACGAGGTTCAGCGCAAGGTCGTGAACGGCCTCCTCACTCGTGCGGGGATGCCGGACTCGCGGATCGGCAGCCACCCCGGCCCACTGTGATGGCGTCTCGGTCGTCGGAGGGACGCCGTAGACGGCTAACTGGCCCTGGTCGGCAAGCGCGCCCATCGCTTGCATCAGCAACCCCTTGCTACCCACCGCTTCGACGATGCAGTCAGCTCCGCGGCCGCCTGTCAGGGCTCGGATGCCGGCGACGAGGTCTTCGCGAGCCGTGTTCACCCCTGCGTCGGCACCCAGTTGCCTCGCCAGTTCGAGTGGCTCCTCCCGCCGGCCGACGGCGATGACCGGGTCCGCGCCAAGGAACTTGGCGATCCGGACGAAGCACAGCCCGACCGGCCCCGTGCCAAGCACGACAAGGCTCCGCCTGGCCACCGGCCCCAGATCGTACATCCAACTGAGCGTCTCCCTGAAGGTGATGAACATGCCAGCGTCGATCGGGTCGAACCCCGCCGGGACGACCTTCTGGACGGCAGCAAACGGCGGCAGTCGCGGCGGGTGGTCGGGCGGCGTGTCCTCGACGATCGCCCGGGCGTCGACGGCGACCCCCAGCTCGGCGAAGCCCCCGTACATCGAGTTGAACCTGCCCAGCACCTCGCCCGGCCGAACGGCCATCGGGCGCAGGACGAGGTCGCCGGGCCGAAGATATCGGACCTTCGGGCCGACCTCGAGCACCCGCCCGATGCTCTCGTGTCCCAGGATGAGCGGGTACGCTGGCATCCGGGGCATAATGCCCTGGAGGATGTGCAGATCGGTGCCGGTGCAGACGCCACAGGCGATGATCCGGACAAGCGCATCATACTCGCCGACGACTGGCTCAGGGACGGTCCCGACTTCAAGCGCGTTGGGTCCATAGACGACAGCGGCTCTCATAGCGCTTCCCGTTCCCTTCCTGCCGAGTCTGGCAACTTCCGCTCTAAGTAGGTCTCGCAAAGTTCACCTGCGTCCCGGGAAGGTCCAGGAAGGGCGGAGCCCGTCCTGGCGGGGTTTGGGGTGTCCCCAAAACCATCAAAAACTTCCTGATACCTACTTAGACGGTCGCACGACGGCTCGCGGCGTAGCTCCCTCCGTGGTCGGCTCCCCGACCGCTTCAGAATGTACGCCATTCCGCTCCGGATGGTCAAGTGTCAGCAGAGACGCCCCGCTTAGCCCTTGATGCCGGTGAGCGTGATGCCGCGAACGAAGTACTTCTGCCCGGCCAGGAAGACGATCAACGATGGGACGGTTGCTGCCGCGGTCGCGGCCATCAGCAGGTGCCACTGGACCATCTGGTCCCGCCCGATGAACATCGCCAGCCCGACCGGCACCGTGCGCATGTCCATACTGTTCGTCACCACCAGTGGCCAGAGCAGCGTGTTCCAGGAGAACAGGAACACGAAGATGCCCAGCGTCGCGAGCGCCGGCGTGGACAGCGGCATGAAGATGCGCCAGTAGACGGTCAGGTACCCCGCGCCGTCGATCCGCGCGGCGTCGTCCAGATCGCTCGGGATCGTCTTGAAGTACTGGCGCAGCAGGAAGGTGCCGTACGCGCTGAAGGCAAACGGGGCGATCAGCGCGAGGTAGGTGTCGATCCAACCCAGCGTGCGGATGATGACGAAGTTCGGGATCAGAGTGACCTCGAACGGCACCATCATCGTCGCCAGGTAGAGCACGAAGATCGCGTCCCGGCCGGGGTAGCGCAGCCGGGCAAAGGAGAAAGCGCCGAGCGAGCAGGTCAGGAGCTGGGCGATCGTGATCAGCGTCGACACCTGGGCGCTGTTCAGGTAGAAGCGCCCAAAGGGCAGAAGCGACAGGGCGATGGTGTAGTTCTCCCAGGCCCGGCGGGTCGGGAAGAGGATCGGCGGATACTTGTAGGCCTGGTCGACCGGCATCGTCGAGGTGTGGAGCATCCAGAGGAACGGGATGAGCATAGTGATGGCGCCAGCGGTCAAGACCGCGTGGGCGAGCACGGACTTCCACGGGAACCACGGCCGCCGGTGGGCGGCCTCGCGGGCGCGCGCCCCGGTCACACTACTCATAGTGCACCCATCGCTCCTGAAGCCGCCACTGGATGAGGGTGGCGACGAAGATGATCGCGAAGAGCATCCAGGCCGCGGCGGCGGCGTAGCCCATCTTGAGGAGTCTGAACCCGGTCTCGTAGATGTAGAACGAGGCTGACACCGTGGAGCGGTACGGCCCGCCGTTGGTCATCACGAAGATCTGGTCGAACACCTGGAGCGCCCCGATCAAACCGGTGACCAGCACGAAGAACGTCGTCGGCGACAGGAGCGGCAACGTGACGTAGCGGAAGCGGGCCCAGGTCCCGGCCCCGTCGATCCGGGCCGCGTCGTAGAGATGCTCGGGGATGCCCTGAAGGCCGGCCAGGAAGAGCACCATCGTGTAGCCGAGCCCTTTCCAGACGCTCATGATCATCACGGCTGGCAGCGCCCAGGCCGGGTCGCCCAGCCAATCGGGCCCCTGGATGCCGAAGGAGGCGAGCAGGGTGTTGAGCAAACCGATCTGGCCCGCGTACAGCCAGCGCCAGAGCAGGGCGATGGCCACGGTCGCCGTCACCACCGGCATAAAGTAGAGTGTGCGATAGGCGATGATGCCTCGCCGTCCCGTGTTCAGGGCAACCGCCAGGGCCAGGGAGATCACGATCCCGGCCGGTATGACGCCGACCATGTAGGTCGCGCTGACCTGGAGGGCTTCCCACAACTCCGGGTCGCCGAAAAGCGTGGCGTAGTTCTCTACCCCGACGAACGTCCAGGGTTGGAGCAGGTTCCACTTCAGCAGCGAGAAGAAGAACCCTGCGAAGATGGGCGCAAGGAGGAAGATGAGCATCGGCACGGCGCCCGGCAGCAGGAGGGCATAGCCAACCAGGGCTTCGCGAAAGGCCCGCCTCCGGACGAACCGGATGATCCACCGCGACCTCGAGGGCTGCCGAGCCGCCGGTGGAGCAGCCTGAGTCACGGAAACACCACGCCAGTCGCTCGCGCTATCCAACTGCTGGCCACCAGCCGAACGAGGCAAGACACAACTCCCTGTAGGCCAGCGGCCGGTCACCGAACGCCTCGCGCTCGGCGCCGATCGGCTGAACCCATTATCGTCCCGGTATGCCCGGACGAGTACGGGCCACCGGGTCAGGCAATCGGCATCGGGGCGCCGCCCGGCGACGGTGCCCCTCACGAGGGCTAAGTAGGTCTCGCAAAGTTCACCTGCGTCCCGGGAAGGTCCAGGAAGGGCGGAGCCCGTCCTGGCGGGGTTTGGGGTGTCCCCAAAACCATCAAAAACTTTCTGATACCTACTTACTTCGGCAGCAGGGCCTGAATCTTGGGCGCGATCTCGCGGAACATCTCGGCCACCGGCCGCTTGCCGTCGTAGATCGCCTCGGACGCGGGCCCCAGGATCTTGTTGAACTCGTCAAAGTTGGTGAAGACCGAGCAGGTCCCGAAGTCGACCGCGTCGATAAAGTGATGCATGTGCTTCGGCGGCTGGTCCGGACGTAGGAGCGAGTTCTTGACCGAGGGCCGGCCCGGAATCCCGCGCGACGGTTTGCCCATCAACTCGACCAGGTTCTCGGCACTCATGTAGTAATTGAGGAAGTTCCAGGCGGCCTCCGGTTGCGTGGTGATGCTGCTCATCGACAGCCCGCCGCTCTGCACCCAGTTGCGCTTGACCTTCGTCTTCGACGAGACAGGCAGCGGCGCGAGATCCCACTCGAAGTCCTTGATCCGCTCACGGTACCACAAGGCCCTCTCCGGGCTGGTGACGCTCATCGCGGTCCGGCCGGACTCGAAGAGCGGGATGTCCCGGGCCTCCTGGGCAGTGGGGGCTAGCTTGTCCTTATAGAAAAGCTCGGCGACCTTCTCCATCATCTCGATGCTCTCGGGCCTGTCGAGCAAGGTCTTCGTGTTCTCGAGGTTGATCAGGCCGCCGCCGTTGCTTTCCATCAGCGGAGCCACGGCATTGAACAGCGACAGCCGGCCGGTAACGCCCCACTGCTGCCCGGCGGGTCCGGTCCCCGTGAGCTTCCGAGCGGCCTCCCGAAACTCATCAAACGTCCAGTACTCCGGGAGCTTGTCGTTCGGATCAGGCACGCCCGCGCGCTTGAACATGTCCTTGTGGTAGTAGACGCAGATCGTCGATAGGTCGAACTGCAGTTCGTACGGCCATTTCCCGTTGACCGTGTTCGCCACCTTCACCGGCGGCCACGACTCGTCGAGGTTGGAAGTCTTGTCCGCCCGGCCAAATGGCCCCAGATCCTGGAT
>JACPQP010000385.1 GCA_016190465.1 Chloroflexota bacterium | reverse complement strand
GGATCGGGGGGTGCGACGGGGCGAGGGGAGGAGGGAGGAGGGAGGAGCGAGGGGCGAGGAGAGTCGCCGCGTCGTCCCTCGCTCCTCCCTCCTCCCTCCTCGCACCCCCCCTCATAGGGCAGAAGCGCAAAGTGATACTCGTCCAGCAGCGTCGGGAGATCGCGCGCCGCCACGCGTCGCAACCGGGCCGGATATCGGCGAGCAACCTCTTTCGTCGCCGCGTCGAGGCGGCGCCGCCGTTCGCCGCTGGCAGTCGCGTTGTCGATCAGCGAGAGCTGTTCGCCGCCGGCCGGGCCGATTGCCGCCAGCATCACCGTGAGCCCAACGGCCGGTCCACCCGGTGCGACCGTCTGGACCAGCGTGCGCAGCGTCGTTCGGCAGTGGTCGAGCGCCGCCGTCGCCACCCGCAGCTCCACAAACCGCTCGGCCGAGCCACCAGCCTCGTACTCTACCGTGACGCCGAGGCTCCGGAACGCCTTCCCCTCGGTCCGCAACGCCCGACAGAGGCGGTCGAGAAGCCGCTCGACGACAGCGACGAGCGACTCGGCCACCTCGACGGCTGGCTCGAACTCGTGCCGAGCAACTCGCACCTCCGGTCGCTTTCGCGCGACGACCGGCCGGTCGTCGTGTCCACGCGCGAGCGCGTGGGCCAGCGCTGCCTCGGGTCCGAAGCGGCACGGCAGGCCATCGCGCGGGAGCCGGGCGAACTGGCCAACCGTCCGGATGCCGAGTAGCCGCAGGCGGGCGAGCGCCTGGGGCGCCAATGGCAGCACTTCAACCGGGAGTGGAGCGAGGTAGGTCGTCACGTCGCCGGTGAGCACGACCGTCGCTCCATCCCCCCCCTCCCCGTCGTCCCCCCCTGAGCCGAACCCGACGCGGGGAGGGGGATGGCGGCTCCCCCTCCCCGCGTCGGATCCACTCAGGAACGGCGGGCAGGGGCACGAACAGTCCATCTGGACTGTTCGTGGGTCGGCCCCCGGTGCCGCCGTGCGAGGCCCGAAGTTAGCGCACATGGGGCTCTGGGGTGAGGTCCAGCCGGCCGCACACCCGGCCTCGCGCTCGACCGCCAGGCGCGCCGCGAACTTGCCCGGAGCAAGCGCGAGGCGAGCTCGGAAGCCGAGCCGGGCCAGGATGAGCGTCCGCAGCGTCGCCAGGAACCGGTGGTCCTCGTCTGAATCGGCGGCTGGCACCCGACTCCCGATGTAGGCGCGCCCCAGGCCGTCATCTTCGACGACCGGCGCCATTGTCTCGATCAGATCCAGCACGGCCTCGTGGGCGCGCCGGTCGCCAGCCGGATCGGCCGGCAGAAAGGTGGCCCGGGGGCAGAACTCCCGCGCCTCCCGGAGCGGTTGTCCAATCACCACGCCGGCCATCAAGCAATCGTCGGTGGCGTCGACGACGACGCCATCGCTCGTGGAACTGCCGCCGACGACGACCGGATGCCCATCCACCTTGGGATGCCGCCGGAGCGCAACCCGCAGCGGCAGGTGCGGTATCCAGAGATAGCCGACGCGGGGATGTGAGGTAAGAGCCCCATCTGTGTTCATCTGCGTTTATCTGCGGTTCCCGTTCGTCCCGGGCGCTCCTGACGACTGATCACTGATGACTGACGATCCCTTACTCAGCAGCGCCTCGCGCAACGCCAACGCGAGAGCCGGATCATCTTCGAGTGTCAGGATGGCTGACTGGCGCCCCCGGCCAAGCCAGGTGTCGCCAAACCAGTAGCCGAGGGGGTCGTGGCGAAGGCACTGAGCCAGACCGAGATCGAAGAGCTCGGCGGCGACGTGGATGCCACGGTCGCGCCAGATGGCAAGCTCGGCGACCTCGTACGGCCGGGCGAGCTTGTTCTTGACGACTTCGACCTGGAGCCGCAACCCCTGGACGTCGCCAGAGGGGTGGGTGAGCAGACGAACCGGACGGAACGCAAGCCGGAGCGTCGCGGCGTGGGCGAGCGCGCGGGCGGCGTTGCGTCCGACCCGGAGCCAGAGTGGATCGACGTGGACGAGGACGACCACCACCGTCGGCGAGTGGGCTAGCTCGGCGAGGAGCCGCCGTAATCCCTGACTGAAGGATCGAGGATCGCCTCCCGGCCCGACGACCAGGCTGTTCACGGCGCTGATGACCAGCGCGTCGAGCCCCTCCGAGGCGACGAGCAGGCTGGTGATGTCGAATGCCTCGGACGCGCTCTCGGGCACCACCAGCAGCAGGTCTGACAGGTTGACGCCACAGCGTTGAAGCCGGGCAAAGTCGGCAGCGTGGCTCGCGTCGATCAGCGCGACGAAGCCCTGTTGCCGCTGCGCATTGGCCAGGACGTGGAACGCCAACGCACTCTTCCCGGAGGTTGGCGGGCCGCTGAACTCGGTCAGTCGGCCACGCGGGACACCGGCGATCCTGGTCGCCCGGTCAAGCCCGAGCGAGCCGGTCGAGATGGTGAGCTCGCCCAGCCGGGGGCGGGCCTCCCGGAGCCGGTAGATGATCCACTCGCCGAAGCGGCGGCGAAGCTCTGCCAGCACCTGTTCGAGGCGCGCCGCTCGTGTCTCCTTCCCGAGTTCGACCGAGCAATCAGTTATCGAGCCATCGATCGTCATGTCTCTCGTCTCCTCGTCGCCCCGAAGCCTCCCCCTCTCCAACACGGAGAGGGGGCCAGGGGGTGAGGTCTGTCGCTCCCTCGCCCCGTGGTCCAACGTCTCGTGTCCTTCGCGGTTCAACCCTCCCACCGTGCGCCGCCGTCCCCCCTCCCCGCGTCGGGGCTACGGCCCTCACCCCCTGCCCCCTCTCCCAATACTGGGAGAGGGGGGATAGCTCCCCTTCCCCCAGTATTGGGGGAAGGGGTTGGGGGATGAGGGCCCTCCCCGCGTCGGGCCCGGCTCAGGAATGGCGGGAGAGGTCGGCCGCTGCCCACCACACGACCTACCCTGTATTATAGAACAAATGTTCTATCGTGCAAGAGGGGAAGCGCCCGCTATCAGGCGAGACCTCGCTCTGCTATAGTAGAGATGGCCCACGATCACGTGGGTGGAGGCAGGCAGACATGCGTGTGCTGATCACGGGAGTTGCCGGTTTTGTCGGCCCTTATATGGCCGAGCACGCGCTGGCGCAGGGAGCCGAAGTCGTCGGGGCCACCCGGTGGCACGGTGGCCGCAACTCGGTTGCCCACCTGGCCGGCCCCCTGACGCTCGTCGAGTGCGACCTGCGCGACGCCGGTTCCGTCCTGCGGCTCGTCGAGCGCGCCCGACCGGACGCCGTCATCCATTTAGCCGCTCAGTCCTCCGTGCCCGCGTCCTGGGACGCGCCTCGGGAAACGCTTGCCAGCAACGTCGACCCGCTGATCAACCTCGGGGAGGCGCTTCGGCTTCTTCGGTCGGATGCCACGCTCATCAACGTCGGCTCCAGCGAGGAGTATGGCCTCGTCCGCGAGAACGAGCTACCGGTGCGCGAGGAGAATCCCCTGCGGCCACAGAACCCCTACGCCGTGAGCAAGGTCGCGCAAGATCTCCTCGGGTATCAATACGCCGTAGTGTACGGTCTGCGTATCATTCGAACGCGCGCCTTCAACCACACCG
This sequence comes from Chloroflexota bacterium, assembly GCA_016190465.1. Lineage (GTDB taxonomy): Bacteria > Chloroflexota > UBA6077 > FW602-bin22 > JACPQP01 > JACPQP01. The sequence continues at coordinate 7,432 of JACPQP010000385.1, read as the reverse complement.
GCCCGCGCCAATCGGACGCCTTTGCGATCCCCTCGTTCGCCCGTCAACTGGCGGAGATCGAGCGTGGAAAGCGTCCGCCGGTCCTGAGCGTTGGAAACCTCGAGGCCAGTCGCGACTTCACCGACGTCCGCGACATCGTGCGGGCCTACTGGTTGCTGCTCGCGAACGGCCTGGCCGGGGAGGTCTACAACGTCTGCTCGGGCCAGGCCCACCGCATGCGCGACATCGCCGAGCGCCTGCTGGCGCTCGCCCGGACAAGGGTCGAGCTGCGGGCGGACCCACGGCGAATGCGCCCATCCGACCTGCCAGCGATGCGGGGGGACCACACCCGACTCACCGCCGCCACTGGCTGGCAACCCCTGATCCCCCTTGATCAGACCCTCCAGGACACCCTCGACTACTGGCGAAAACGAGTGCTGAGTACTGAGTACTGAGTACTCAGCACTCGTCTGGCGGCCGCGCATGGCACAAGACTTGCATCCAGTGCGCCCACACCACTCACTGCCAGGATAGAGAGACCAGCAGAGCGACGCGGCGATGGTGCGCCGCGTCTCCTCTGTGTGTGATGGTGTTGTGAAGCACCCCTAATTCAACCGCCGGAGGCAAAGGTATGTTCGTGGTCGAGACCACGGTGACGGGAATGCACGCACCCGAGTTCAAAGGCATCGGCCCGTGGATCAACAGCCCTCCCCTCACCCTCGCCGACCTGCGCGGCCGAGTCGTCCTCGTCGATTTCTGGACGTACACCTGCATCAATTGCCTGCGAACTCTGCCCGACGTCCTTCGTTGGCACCGGAAATACGCCGACGCTGGCCTGGTTGTCGTTGGGATCCACACCCCGGAGTTCGACTTTGAACAGCGCGCGGACAACGTGGTCCACTTCGTCCACGAGCACCACCTCCGGTACCCCATTGCCCTCGACAACGAGCGAGCGCTGTGGCAGGCCTATGGCAATCACCACTGGCCCCACAAGTACCTGATTGACGCGCGCGGGACGATCCGCTTCGATCACGCGGGCGAAGGGGCCTACACTGAGACCGAAGGGATGATCCGCCTGCTGCTCAACGAAGCTCGCCCGAATACCATCCTCCCGGAGTTCAATCCCACCCCCGAGGAAACGAGCGGCGTTTGCCTGCCAGCAAGCCACGAGCTGTACGCCGGCTATCGCTGGGGCAGGCTCGCCAACCCGGGGGGCTACGTGCAGGATCGCATCGCCGAATACACTGATCCCGGTTGGCACGACAACGGGCAGCTTCACCTGCATGGCGAGTGGGAGGCGCAGGAAGAGTTCGTCCGCCACGCCCGGGCCACGGATCAGCCGGTCGATTACGTCGGGCTCCACTACCAGGCGTTCGAGGTCAACGCGATCCTGCGGAGTGTCGGCGAGACGCCCATTCGGGTGGAGGTGGTGCGCGACGGCCATCCAGTGTCCCCGGACGTGGCCGGACGGGACGTGCGCTTTGACGAGCACGGGGCGTCCTACGTCGAGGTGGTCCGGCCGCGCCTCTACCAGCTCATCAGCGATCACCATTTTGGCGCGCACAGCCTCCGCCTGGCCACCACCTCCGACACCCTCGACGTCTACGCCTTTTCGTTCGGCGGCTGCTCGTATGACCCGCTGGTCAGTCGCTCGCTGTGAGGAAAGGGGGAGAGCAATGGCACGTCGACTCAAGGCAGCGCCGACCGGCCTGCGAGACGACCGGGTCAAGGAGCCGGTGAACCCCAGCGTGCGCGGGACCGGGAAACAGTCCCGGCGCGACGAGAAGGGGACGGCGTTGAAGCACGCGCCGCTCCACGGCGAAGGGAGCGGCCATCCCGCTGGCTACGGCCGGGGCGGGAAAGCCAGCCGGGGCTAGATAGCCATTAGCGATCAGTCGTCAGCGGGGCCAGCCGGCCATCGGTCGGCCCCCGGCTGACGACTGACCACTCGTCGCCACGCACTCAGGCTTCTGGCGTTGGCTCCGCCAGTGTATAGCCGACGCCGCGGACTGTCAGGATGTGGCTCGGCTCGGAGGGGTCATCCTCGATCTTCTGGCGCAGCCGGCGCACACAGACGTCCACCAGCTTGGTGTCGGCGCTGTAGTCGGAGCCCCACACGCGGGAAAGCAGCTCCTGGCGATCGACCGCCAGACCAGGGTTGCTGGCGAGAAAGTACAGGAGCTCGAACTCGGTCGGCGACAGGACGACGTCTTTGCCATGGACCCGCACCCGCCGCCGGCCCCGGTCCACCTCCAGGTCGCCGACGCGCACGACGGATTGACGCTGCGTGGCCCGGCCGGTTGTTCGCCGAACAACCGCGGCGATGCGGGCGAGCAGCTCTCGCGGCTCGAACGGCTTGACCAGGTAGTCGTCGGCGCCGGCCTCCAGGCCCCGGACGATGTCGTCGGTATTGCCGAGGCTGGTCAACATGATGATGGGCACGTTCGACGACTCGCGAATGCGCACGCACACCTGGTAGCCGTCGAGGTTGGGCATCACGATGTCGAGGAGAACAACATCCGGCCGGGCGTCGCGCAACGCCTGGAGCACCTCGCGCCCATCTCGGCAGGCGACGACGCGATAGCCCGCCCGCTGCAACACCTGGCGAACAATCTCGCGGGTGACCCGGTCGTCGTCGGCGATGAGCGCCGTCTGCCCGGCTCCGGACGTGCTGGGTGAGTGCCCGTCCCCGCGCTCGCGCATCACCGCACCTCGGGTCCGGGCTCAGGAACCAGCTTCAAGGCATAGTCCGCCAGGTCGAGATACGCGCCGGCCCGCAGGATGCAGACTTCCGGCTGCCCGGCCGGGCCGATAGCCCACTCCGCGCACAATTCCGTAAACAACGCGGCGAGCCGGCGGCAGACCGCGCTGGCGCCGGTGTCCGTTGTCTCCGGCAGGGCGACGACCAGTTGCGCCCGGCCGAAGATACCGGCGAAGTCCGCCGAGCGGATCTGGCCGGCCAGCCGCAAGCCTGCCATCCGCAGGAACTGCTCCTTCGCTGCCCGATCGCCGAGGGAGCGGAGAGTCCGCGAGCAGTCGACCAGTACCAGCGCCAGAAAGCCGCCGTACCGCTTCAATCGGTCCAGCTCGCGGCCGTACAGTTCCTGGAAGTGATTGGGGCGGCAGAGATGGGTCAGTGGATCGTAGCGAGCCTGCTGCGCCAGCCGCAACTCCAGATCGCGGGCCGTCTCCATCAGCTTCTGTCGCTCGATCGCCCGGACGACGATCAGAGGGAGGGTCGAAACCATATCCGGCGACTTGACGACGTAGTCGAAGGCCCCGCCGGCGGTCGCCTCCAGCGCGACCGGGTAGGCCCACTCGTCGGCCAGCACCACCACCGGGCACTCGTGGCCAGGAGTGCCCTGGGCCGACCAGGTGCGCAGGATATCCACGCCGGTCATGTCGGGAAGGTCGTAGGCGAGGACGACCGCCTCGAACGGTTGGGCCGCTGCCTGGGCGAGCACCTCCGCTCCCGTCTCCACCACGGCGACGTCGTACAGTCCCCCTAGCGAGAGCGCGTCGACGATGTGGGTGCGCAGCTCACTCGCCCGGTCGGCGACGAGCAGCTTCGGTCCACGCACCCCGGTGGCGCGGTGTGAGGATGGTTCGACGGCGGAGCGATGCTCGGTCATGGCGGCATGCATCATAGCAGACTGACGCAAATAAAGCGATTTAGGTCGACCGGCGCTGTAGGCCCTCAGCCAGCGCCCGAAGCGCGCCCGCGGCCGGCTCGTCAGGCGCAGCGGCGTCAAGCGCGGCGAGGGACTGCCGGGTGTAGTCGGCGACCTGTTCCTCGCTGGCGGTGCGGGCATCGTTTCGCTCGAGCAGCGCGAGGATCTCGGCCACTTCGGCCGGGCCGATTGGCCCCCGGTAGATCGCGCCGAGCCGGGCGCGCGCGGCTTCGTCGGCTCGGGTCAGGGCAACGATGACCGGGAGCGTCTTCTTGCGCTTGTAGAGGTCGTCGGCAGCGGGCTTGCCCGTCGCGGCCTCGTCACCCCAGATGCCCAGGATGTCGTCTTGCACCTGGAAAGCCAGCCCCAACTGTTCCCCAAACCGGCGGAAGAGGTCGGCGCGGGCGGCGTCGTGCGTGCCGAAGAGCGCGCCGAGCTGAGCGGCGCTGCCCAGGAGCAGCGCCGTCTTCCGTTCGATCATCGTCAGATACTCGGCCACGCGCACGTCGAGCCGGATCTCGTAGGAGAGGTCGAGCTGTTGCCCCTCGGTGATGCCCAGGCAGCACCGGTCGAGGATCTCGGCCGCGGCGAGGACGATGTCGGCAGGGTGTTCGCGGCGTGCCTGGAGCAAGGCGAGCCGCGCGAGCACGTGGAGCGCGTCGCCGACGTTGATCGCTAGCGCCTCACCCCACAGGCTCCAGACGGTCGCGCGGTGACGGCGCGTCGGGCTCCGATCCTGGATGTCGTCGTGGATGAGGGTAAAGTTGTGGAGCAGCTCGATCGCCGCGGCGGCGTCGAGCGCCCGGGCAAAGTCGGCTCCGGTTGCCTCCGCGGCCAGCAGGCAGACCTGCGGGCGGATGAGCTTCCCGGAGAGGGCGTCGGTCGGTCGGAACTCCGCGTCGAGCCAGCCAAGGTGGTAACGGATCATCTGGTAGAGGGAGTCGGCCGGCGGGCCGGCCGGAACCGCGGCCACCATGTGTGCCCGGAGCGGGTCGCGGTAGCGAGCGGTCAGATCAAGTGCGGCGCGATCCATCGGCTATCCACCTCGGAGCGTTGCGTACGCCTATTGTACCACTCGCGGCAGTTCGTCGGTGTCCCGATCACGGCGCGGCGTTTGGAGCACGAAGCGCGCGAACCGCCGCGAAAGGGGCGAGGGGGTGAGGTCGTATCCCGTCCGTGAGCGGGACCCTATCGCCCGAGAAGCGGCCCTAATCTGTAGAGGCGTGCTCTGGTGATAGTGGCAGCCGCACGGTGAACGTGGACCCGACACCCTCTTCGCTCGACACGGCCATGGTGCCACCGTGCTGCTCGACGATGTGGCGGACGCTCGTCAACCCGATCCCCACGCCGCTGATCCGCCCGACGACGTTGGCTCCTCGACGGTACCGCTCGAAGATGTGCGGCAGATCCGCGGCCGGGATGCCCAGCCCCTGGTCCCTGACCTCGACCACGGCCCAGTCTCCCACGGCGTCCTGCTGGCGCGCCACGGTGACCGTGACCTCACCGCCCTGCGGGCTGTACTTGATGGCGTTGGCGAGCAGGTTTGCCAGGACTCGCTCGAGGCGGACCGGATCCCACGTGCCGGTCAGCTCTGGCACGGACGCCTCGACCCGGATCTCGTGACGGTCAGCACCCGGCCGCTGCTCGTCGGCGACCTGACGCGCCAGCGCCACGAGGTCGACGGGGTGGCAGTCGAGATCCAGCGGCTCACCCACCTGGTGGCGGGCCAGGTCCAGCAGCTCGTTGATGAGCGCGACCATCCGAGTCGCCGTCGCGTCGATGTTCGCCAGCCCCGCGATCAGCCGATCCATCCCGGGTACCCCGGCCTGCACCGCCTGGCGGCGCAGCAACTGGGCCCAGCCCTTGATCGTTGCGAGAGGGTTGCGCAGATCGTGAGAGACGGTCGATAGGAGCTCGTTCTGGAACTGGATGGCCGCCTGCGCCTCGCGGTAGAGCCGAGCGTTGTCGACCGCAAGGGCGGCACGCCGGGCGATCGCCTCGACCAGGGGCAGATCGTCGGGGCCGTAGCGGCGCCCCGATTCTCCGACCGCGAACGAGATCGCGCCAAGCGATCGCCCACCGGCCACGAGTGGCACGATGACGATGGATCGCACCCCCAGCCGGTAAAGGGTCCTCAGGTGACAGGCGCCCTCGGTCGTGGCCAACTGCCCCTCGGACAGCTCGGGATACAGCGCCGGCTCGCCGGTGCGCAGCACCTTCGCGACACCCTCGGGGCAGGATGCTTCGGATGGGCAGCCCGGCAGAATCCCCTTCAGCGTCTCGTCCGTCAGGGCCACGTTCGCCGCCGCCGCCACCCGCCGGATCGAGTGATCTTCCGCCACGACGTCGACCAGACACAGATCGGCGAAAGTGGGAACGGCCAGATGCGCCACACTCCGAAGCGTGGTCTCATACTCGAGGGCGGTGGCGAGCACGGTGCTGGCCTCGGCCAGGAAGCGGAGCGCGTCCTCGGCCCGCTTCCGCTCGACGAACTGGCCGATCTGGCTGCCGATAGCCGACAGCATTGCGAGCAACTCATCGTCCGGTGGTCGGATCACGCGGCTGCAAAGCTCCAGGACGCCGATGAACTCGCGGCCGCTCGCGATCGGCAGGAAGAGCCCGCCGTGGAGCCCCACCTCCGCGGCCGCCTGTCGGCGAAGAAAGCCAGGGGCGGTCGCGAGGTCGGTAACCCAGATCGGCTCGGCGCTGTGCCAGACGTGGCCTGGCAGCCCGACACCGGGAGGGAAGCTGATCTGCCGAGTGATCTCCTCGAATCCAGCCGCACTGAACCACGACGCGTGCTAGACCTCTGCGCAGTGCAACAGACCAGCGTGCCGGTCCATCCGCCACACGGCGCCCCACTCCCAGCCCAGGCCCTGGCCGATCGCCTCGAGGATTCTCGGCGCAGCGGCGTCGAAAGTAGCCGCCTCGGCCAGCAACCGCGTGACGGCGAGCTGCATCGCCAGCCGACGTTCGGCCTGCTGGCGAACCGTGACATCCTGGAAAATGCTGACGGCAAACCGGACTTCTCCGCGCTCGTCGAAGATGGGCGTCGTCTTGACCGCCGACCACCGCTCTTCACCCGTGTCCACCACGCGAAAGCGGAGGATCGTCTCGGGACTGGGCTCGCCCTGGAGCGCCAGCCGCCCCGGGAGCCGGGCAAGCGGGAATGGCTGGCCGGCTCCATCCATGATCTCGAACCTGCGCATCACGTCCGCCAGGGGCGTTTGCAGCAGGGACTGAACGGATGGATAGCCAATAGTCCGGGCGGCCGCTTCGTTGGCATAGATCAGTTGGCCCGTGGCATCCTGCAGGGTGATGGCATCGGCGATGCTCCGCAAGATGACCTGAAACTGCTTCGCATTCTCCCGCATACTCTGTCTCCTGGCCATCGCGGCCAACGCAAAGTCGATGGGGTTAGGGGCTGGGGGTCGGTAGCCCCTAACCCCCAACCCCCAGCCCTAACCCCCGCGCGGCGCGGATCCGTGCAGGGTTTCAAGGGTGCTGGAGACAAGCGGGATGATGAGGAGGCGGTTATCTGATGGGCATCGAGACGAATGATCAGGGTTCCGAACGGGTATCCTGCACGCGTATCCCTACAACCAGATTACCGTGGGCGCGAACCAGTTGTCAAGGGAAAGTTGCCTCGGCCTCACCAGGAGGTACTCGCCAGTTAGGGGTCGTCACAGAATAAGTGTACCAATTCGGCGACCAGATGTGGCGAGCTGTCTCCTGTGGTCGTAATCGACGTGAGACAGTTATTCCGTGACGGGCCCTTAGTC
>JACPQP010000390.1 GCA_016190465.1 Chloroflexota bacterium | reverse complement strand
GGGAGGGGGAGCCACCATCCCCCTCCCCGTGTCGGGCCCGGCTCAGGAACGGCGGGAAGGGGGGAGAGGTCCGCCCCGTCACCCCGTCGCCCCCTGGGGGAGAGCAGCGCGCTTCCAGAGTAGCGCGGTCTCCACGAGCTCCCGCGCGTTCTCTCGGGCCCGCTCGCTGCCCTGGCCGCCGAGCATCACCGCCAGCTCCTCGATGCGGCGCGCGTCGTCGAGCGACTGCACGCGCGCCGTCGTTCGCTCGCCGTCGGTCTGTTTGAGGATGTGGAAGTGGGCATCGCCAAAGCAGGCGATCTGCGGCAGGTGGGTGACGCAGATCACCTGCCGCTCCCGAGCGAGCAGCGCCAGCTTCTGCCCGACGATGCGGCCAGACCGCCCGCCGATCCCGACGTCGATCTCGTCGAAGATCTGGACCGGCGTGCGGTCGCCGCGGGCGAGGATGGTCTTGAGCGCCAGCAGCAGGCGCGACGTTTCCCCGCCCGAGGCGATCCGGGCGAGAGACTTGAGCGGCTCGCCGGGGTTGGCCGCGATCAGGAACTGCACCCGGTCGACCCCGGTCACCTCGAACGCATACGTCTGCCCATCGGCGAGCGGCAGGCCAGCCGCACGGAGGTCCTGCGCGTGCAACTCCTGCGCGTGGGACTCCTGCACGCGGGGCTCCTGAATCGGGGACCGCCGGATCTCGGCGGCGAACCGGGCCCGCGGCATATTCAGGTCGGCCAGCTCGGCCTCGACCGCTCGGGCCAGCTCGGTCGCCGCGGCAGTGCGCGCCGCCGAGAGCTCGTCGGCCATCTCGACCGCCCGGCCACGGAGCTCGGCCTCGCGGCGGCGAAGGTCGTCGACCCGCTCCTCCCGGTGCCCGATCTCCTCCAGCTCCCGAGCCGCCGACTCGCCGAACGCGATGACCTCGGCAATCGAGCTACCGTACTTCCGTTTCCGGTTGCGGATCAGCTCGAGTCGCTCGTCGACCGCGGCGAGGCGCTCCGGATCGAACTCGACGTTCTCCCGGTAGGCCCGCAGCGTCCGTGCGACGTCGAGCAGCTCATCGGTCGCGGTGACGATGGTCCGCCGCGACGACTCCAGGCTGGGATCGATCCGCACGATCTCGTCGATCTGGGCCCCGACCTCGCCGAGCAGGTCCAGCACGCTGGCGCCCTCACTCCCGTGGAGGGCGTGGTAGGCCGCATCGGCGCCCGCTGCCAGGCGCTCGGCGTTGACCAGCAGGTTGCGCTCCTGGCGCAGCTCGTCCTCCTCGTCGGGTCGCAGGCCCGCCGCCCGGATCTCGTCGACCTGGTAGCGGAGCAGATCCATCCGGCGCGCCAGCTCGCGCTCGTCCCGCAGCAGGGAGTCGATCTCCCGGCGGACCGACCGAAACTCGGCCGCCGCCGCCGCGAACGCCTCGCGCTTCGGCAGGAGACCGGCGTAGCCGTCGAGGAAGTCGATGTGGGTCGACTCGCGCAGCACCGAGAGGTGCTCGCTCTGGCCGTGGACGTCGACCAGGGTGTGGCCGATCTGCTGGAGGACACTCTGGGGAACAGCTCGACCGTTCACCCGGGCGATCGAGCGCCCGGTCGCGTTGACGTCACGGCTCAGGATGACGGTATCCTCCTCGGCGGCCAGCTCGTGCTCGGCGAGCAGGTGAGCGACCTCCGAACCCTCCGGGGGGACGAAAATGCCCTCGACGTGCGCCTGGCGAGCGCCAGCGCGAATGGCCTCGGGACCGACCCGCCCGCCGAGGAGCGCGCCAACGGCGTCGATGATGATCGACTTCCCGGCGCCGGTCTCGCCGGTCAGGATGTTGAGACCGGCCCCCAGCGTCAGATCAAGGTGGTCGATGATGGCGAAGTTGTCGATGGTCAGTTGGAGCAGCATCGTGTTGGGCGCCGCCCAGACTCGCGGTTCAATCGCCGCCCACCAATGCTACCACAGCGGCAACGGGGTGGCAAAAGTGGTCGCAAAAGTGTCAGCAAGAGTGGTAGCAGCCTCAGATTCTCCCGTACTCCGGCAACGGCCCCCCGATCAGCGGCCGAGCGTAGCGCAGGAAGGCCGGCGTGACCGCTGTCCCGTCCGGCGCGAGGTACTCGTCCGGAAGACGCTTCTCCGAGTTGGCGATCTCGGCGAGCGGCGCCAGGCCGGTCGTGCAGGCATACGGGGCATCGGCGACCCGGACCAGCGTGACCATCCGATCGGTCTCGCCGGCCAGCGCCGCCGCGACGGCCGCCTGGCCGCAGCGATACCCCTCCTCCAGGTCGACCTCCGACACGGTGGCCATCAGCATGCGCTGGATCGTCCCCGGCCGGTCCCACCGGGCGCGGAGCTTCAGCCCGTTGGCGACCAGCCCGGACAGGGTGTGGGCGGCGCCGATCAGCCGGGGGTGGCCGAACCCATCGACGCTCTCCAGCATCTCCATCTGGGCCACGGGCCGCCCGTCGGCCTGTCGCAGCGTCTCGGCCACCACCGCGACCACGAACCCGTAGCGATCATACGTCCGCTGGACGTCGTCGAGAAAGCGATCGGGGTCCAGCGGCCGCTCGGGCAGATAGATCAGGTGCGGCGCCTCGGACTCCTCCCCCTTCCCCAGCGCGGCGGCCGCGGCCACCCAGCCCGCGTTGCGGCCCATCACCTCGATCAGCTTGATCGGGTCGACGCGCCGCATCGACTCGGTGTCGCGGCCGGCATCCCGGGTGGCCAGCGCGACGAACCGGGCGATGCTGCCATAGCCGGGACAGTGATCGGTCAGCGGCAGGTCGTTGTCGATGGTCTTGGGCACGCCGACGACCACCAGCTCGTCGCCCGCGGCGGCCGCGGCCCGGGCGATCCGGTGGGCGCTATCGGCGGAATCGTTGCCGCCAATGTAGATGAAGTAGCCGACATCGTGCCGCCGGAACGTCTCCAGGGCTCGCTCGACGTCGCCGGGCCGCAGCTTGTATCGACCGGAGCCGAGCGCCGCGGCGGGCGTCCGACGCAACTGCTCCAGAGTTTCCGGCACCACCCGCCCGAGGTCGACCAGGTCGTCGGCCAGCACACCCTCGATCCCGAAGCGGGCGCCGATCACCGTGCCGAGGCGGCCCGCGGCGAGTGCCGCGTGCACCACCCCGACAAGGCTGCTATTGATGACGGCGGTGGGTCCACCGGACTGCGCGACCAGCAGACTCCTCTTCTTCTGCATACCCAGAATCCATTTCCCATTGATTACACGTGATTGCAAAAGGCGACGCCCCGAGTAACCTTTCGCTTCACCTACTCAGCTCCTCGGGGCATCGACGGCCGCACAGCCTCACCGCCGTCCTGGCGACTGAGCACTCAGCACTCGGCACCCCGTACTCAGCACCCCGTACTCAGCACTCAGCACTCCGTCGGCGAGTATCTGCGGTCAGGTGCGGCGAGCGCGTACGCTGGACCAGGCGCCGCCTGCTCGAACCGTCGCCGTACGTGGCCCGCGCCCCGCGCGGCGACGTCTTGTGCAGCGCGCGGGGAGGAACCGCAAGCTCCCCGTCCCGACGGCTGCGCTCCCCTCGCTACCCGACGATTGTCCAGCGTCTTCGGCGAAGGGGCACTTACTATAGCAGCCGATGGGACACATGTCAAGGGATGACAGCCGACCACTGAGATTGCACCATAAGGAGGAGCTTTACAGAAGAGGGCCTCCCGGCTAGGATGGAGATCGCCGCCAAGCAACCCCCATTCCAGGCGGGAGGTGTGCTCATGGTAGGAGACAGCGGCGCATTCTGC
>JACPQP010000038.1 GCA_016190465.1 Chloroflexota bacterium | reverse complement strand
CGCGTCGCCGTGTCCCCGCGCCGCCCCGTCCCCCCTCGCCCCGTCGCCTACCGGATCTCCAGCGGGATCGGCACGAACACCAGCGCGAAGATGAGCAGCACCAGGATGGCGAGCGCTCGCTCGGAGGAGCGAAGCGGCGTCACGTCGTCCAGCGGGACGGCGTGGACCCGGCCGAAGAGGAAGACCAGGCCGGCCCACAGCAGCCAGCCCTGCCACAGCAGGCTCAGCCCGAGTAGCGCCACCACGACCCCGGCGGTCAGCCAGCGCGCCCGCTCGCCGAACAGGATGTAGGCGACGTGGCCGCCGTCGAGCTGGCCGGCCGGGATCAGGTTCAGCCCGGTGACCAGCAGGCCGGCCCAGCCGGCCAGCGCGACCGGGTGGAGAAAGACGTCCTCGCCGCCCGCGGGGAGGACACGACCGAACAGCGCCAGCTTGAGCGCCGCGTAGAGGAGCGAATTCCCCTCCTGCACGATGAGCCCGGTCACGGGGAACGGCTGGACCTCCGAGAGCGACAGCCCAAGGAGGAGGACCGGAATGGCGACGACCAGGCCGGCGAGGGGTCCGGCGATGGCGACCCCCAGCAGCGCCCGGCGGTTGCGCGGCGGACTCTTCATCTGGATCACGGCGCCCATGGTGCCGAGGAACGAGACTGGCATCGGGATGAAGTATGGCGGGCTAGCCGGCACGCCGAGCCGCCGGGAGGCGAAGAAATGGCCCAACTCGTGGGCGAGCAGGATCCCGAGCAGGCTCGCGGCGAACGGCCAGCCGTCGACCAGGCGTAGCGGCTCGCCGGGGTCGGGCAGGCCCGCACCGACCCAGAGGGTGGAGATCAGCGTGACGAGGAAGAGGGCGACGGCGACGCCGTAGCGCGTTGGCGCCACGGGCAACTCACCCGGCATCGCCAGGACGACGTCGCGCTGGCCGCGCCTCCGGAGGAACGCGATGTAGCCGAGGGCACGAAAGCGGGCCGCGATGACGTCGTAGGCAGCTTCCGAAGGAACGAGCAGCCGCCCGCTGATCTGAATGGTCACCGGGAGACGACGGAACAGCCCCAACGCGAAGCCCGGATTGGCCGCGCCGCGCACGTCCCGGACCTCGAAGACGTCGGCGACCGCGGCGACGAGACGGGCGGTGGTAAGGTCATCAGCAGCGAACATCTTACTCTGATTGTAGCACACCGAGGCCGGATGACGGCGAGCCGGCGCCAATCCAAACCGTGGTGGGTGGAGTGCCCGGCCGTCGACGGGCTGACACGCAGACGATCTCGACGACGTGCAGAGCAGGCGGAGGCGCTGAGGTGGGGCGCACGGCCAGGTGCCCTTACGATTCAGGTGATCCCGACGACGTGCAGGGACGGGATGAGGTGGAGGAGATCGGCGGGGTCCGAGGTGATGACTCTGCCCCCGTGATTCCACGCGCAGAGCGCCACGGAGGCATCGACCAGGTCTGCGGTCCCGCGCAGCCCACAGAGGAGACCGGCGGCCTTGGCGACGCCCTCGGTCAGGGGTTCGACGCGTACGTTCCGCCACTTCAGAAACCAGGCGAGCTGTGCCTGGGTGGCAGGGTTCCGCCAGACCTGTCCCAGTGCTCCGGCCGGGACGAGGATCACCCACTGGGCCCACCGGGCAAGTCCCAGCGTCGCCCAAACACGCCGGTCACGACGGTCGATCGCGATGAGGGCGCCGGCGTCGAGCGTAAGCCAGCGGAGCTCCATCGCAGCCGACATCAGCCGTCGAGGGCACGCTCAGCCCACGCCCTCTCCTCGTCGGTCAGGGGCTGTTCCCGGAACATCTCGTCAAGCAGTTCATCGAACTTGCGGGAGGCGAGGTCGTTCCGGATTGCTTCGGCGACGTAGGCGCTGAAGCTGGGAATGCCGCGCGCACGCATCTCCTCGCGGGCCGTCTCGGCGAGGTCGGGTGGCAGCGAGATGGCCAGCTTCTCGTAGGGCATGCGCGGTGATCTCTGCCGCGTCTTGCCAGCCACGGGATCCTCCTCGCTTCGGTCATACCGGGATATTACCACGCGCACGATGTGTCGTCAAGTGATCTGCTGAGCCCCCGCGTTCGGTAACACCCAGTGTGAGTCGGATCGCGCTCTTGACAGGAGTCCGGTCTCCTGCTAGACTAGCGCTGGAAATAAGAATAGGCCCTGGGTGCCCCGCGAGGGGAGAATAGGGAAGCCGGTGCAAGGCCGGCGCGGGCCCGCCACTGTAAGTGGGGAGTGACCCCGCGAGATGCCACTGCTGCGAAGCGGGAAGGCGCGGGGGAGCGGTGATCCACCAGCCAGGAGACCTGCCCAGGATCCATTGACCGCACACTCGGTTCGCGGCCTGGCAGAGTGGTGCACTGGTGGTTTGCTCCAAAGCCCCCGACTAACCGGAGTGTTGGTCGGGGTTTTTTGTTGGGACGTTCGTCGAGGTGACGCTTGGGTTTTGCCCTGGAAGCGACCATCGAGGAGTTTCGCTACCCGCGGCAGGCGCAGCCGGCGATCTGCGCGATCGATCTGAAGGTGCGGGAAGGCGAGTTTGTCGTCATCGCCGGGCCGGCCGGCGCCGGCAAGACGACCCTCTGCTATTGCCTGGCCGGCGTCATCCCCCACTTCGCCAGCGGGCTCTATCGGGGCGTCGTCAAAGTGGGGGGACAGAGCCTGGCCAAGCTGCGGCTGCCAGAGATCGCCGCCCTCGTCGGCTTCGTGCTTCAGCGGCCGGAGAACCAGCTCTTCAACCTCACCGTCGCCGAAGACGTCGCCTTTGGTCCGGAAAACCTGTGCGCGGATCCCGACGACATCCGATCCCGGTTGAAGAGAAGCCTGGCGTTCGTGGGGATGAGCGATTTTGCCAGGCGGATGTCGGATACCCTGTCGGGCGGCGAAACCCAACGGGTAGTCTTGAGCTGCGTCCTGGCGATGGATCCCCATCTGTACGTCCTCGATCAGCCGGCTGCCGAGCTTGATCCCCTGGGAAGAAAGCAGGCATACGACCACATCTACCGGCTGAACCGCGAGGCCGGGAAGACGGTCCTGCTCGTCGAGGACCGCCTGAGCGAGGTGTTGCCCTTCGCCTCCCGACTCGTTCTGATGTCCGAGGGGCGAATCGTCGCCGTTTGGACTGGCGACGCTCCGCTGGAAGAGTTCTTCGCCGACGAGAAGGTCCTCTCCTCCGGTATCCGTGTGCCTGACAGCATCAAGCTGCGTTACCTGCTCAGAGGTAGCTCGCTGGCTCCAAAGCGGGTCTGCCTCACTCACCAGGAGATCGTGGATCAGTGCCTGCCCCTGCTGGCGAAGTGGGTGGGGTCCTCCAACGGCGCGAACCAACACGGTGAGCGTCCTGGTCCGACAGCCGCAGTTTGTCACGCCGAGGAGTCCTTCGCTGGCACTCAGGATCGACTCCGCGCAGTGGAGCAAGCGAAGAATCTCGGGCATCGGCGCCTCGCCGGCCAGGAGCGGGATCCCTCGCCATCGCTCGGGATGACCGGGCGGCCGCCCGGAGTGACCGGCACGGTGGAGGCCGACTGGAGTCCTGATCGGCGCGCCGCCCCACGCCCCGTGGTGGTGCAGGATCTGGCCTATCGCTACCCGAGGTCGGACCGCTGGGCCTTGATGGATGTAAGCCTTGCCTTCCACCGCGGCGAGTTCACGGCCATCATCGGCGAGAACGGCGCGGGGAAGACCACTTTGGCCAAGCACCTGGTGGGGCTCCTCCGGCCGGTGAGCGGGAAAGTGCTGGTTGACGAACAGGATATCGGCCGGATCTCGACTGCTCGACTCTCCGACACGATCTCCTACGTCTTCCAGGATCCCGACTACCAGATCTTCTGCGACTCCGTCTTCGACGAGGTCGCCTTCAGCCTGAAGATCAGGAAGGTATCGCCGAAGCAGGTCGTTGAGCGGGTGAACAACACGCTTCACGAGTTGGGACTTTTCGCGGTGCGGGAGCGTCACCCGTATCGGTTGAGCCGGGGGCAACGGCAGCGCCTGGCCCTGGCCTCGGCCCTGATTCACGGTCCCAAAGTGCTGGTGGTCGACGAGCCTTCCGCCGGGCTGGACTATCGGGAAACAGTGGAGACGATGGAGCTGCTGGCCAGGTTTCGTGAGGCTGGCGGAACCGTCCTCGTGATCACCCACGACATCGAGATGGTCGTGCGCTACGCGGGGAGGTCGATCGTGATGGCCGGCGGTAGGGTTCTGATCGATGTGGGCACCACCGAGCTGCACAAACACTTCGACGTCCTGGCGCGGGCGGCAATCCAGCTTCCCGACCTGTACCGGCTCGTTCGCGCGCTCGACCTTCCGCCGACGTGCCGCGACGTGGAGGAGGTGGCACGACTGATCGTTGAAAGCAGCGGCTAGCGCCCCGCGAGGGCGGGGGTGTGTCGAGACGCCCTGCCAGGGCGACTCGACGTCTCGGCTGGGTGGCGCGGGGCACCCACGCCGCATCGGTGGTCTGCCGCGCCAGGGCGGGGGTTTGGGGGTGTCCCCAGCGGGCCGCCCATCGCGAGCGGGCCGCGCAGTGTGGCACCATCCCGCGAGGGCGGGGGTTTGGGGGTCTCCCCAGCGGGCCGCCCCTCGCGAGCGGGCCGCGCAGTTTGGCACCGTCCCGCCAGGGCGGGGGTTTGGGGGTGTCCCCCAGCACTTCCCCATCGCGGTGGGGTGG
>JACPQP010000394.1 GCA_016190465.1 Chloroflexota bacterium | reverse complement strand
GAGCCGGTCTCGGCGCTGGACGTCTCGATCCAGGCCCAGGTGCTGAACCTGCTGCAGGAGCTGCAGAAGGAGTTCGGGCTGACCTATCTGTTCATTGCGCACGACCTGTCGGTGGTCAAGCACATCAGCGACCGCATCGCGGTCATGTACCTGGGGAAGATCGTCGAGGTCGCCGACACCGAAGAGCTCTTCGCCAATCCCCAGCACCCGTACACCGAGGCGCTGCTGTCGGCGGTGCCGAAGCCCGATCCGCGACTGCGATCCGGGCGGATCGTCCTGGAAGGCGACGTGGCCGATCCGGCCAACCCCCCGGCCGGATGCTACTTTCACCCGCGGTGCCGGTACGCCACCGAGGTCTGTCGGCAGAAGTCGCCCTGGCTGCAAGAAGTGGAGCCGGGCCACCAGGTGAGCTGCCACCGGGCGCGCGAGCTGAGCCTGGGTCGGTGAGGTAGGCCCGCCTACAGGCTCCCCGTAGCCACTGTCGGTCGCCCCCGCGCGTCCCGCGTGACGTGCGTGAAGACGAGGCGGGGGTCGTGCACGAACGCGACCCGGGCCCCGGTGGCGATGACGTCGTTCAGCACCCGCCGCTTCGCCTCCAGGGTGTCGACCGGGTACAGGTCGTAGCCCATGATGACCGGCAGGTCGAGGTGGTAGGCTGTCGGCGCCAGGTCGCTGAGGAACACCAGACGGTCGCTCCCCTCGCCGATGTTGACGATCTGCAAGCCGGCGGTGTGCCCTCCTACCCGCTCGACGCGCAGGCCCGGCAGCAGCTCGACGGTACCGTCGATCAGACGGAGCTGGGAGGTTTCAGCGAGCGGGAAAAAGTCCTCGGGCCGATAGCTGCCACTGTTGCGCTCGTGCGGATGGGTGGCCTCCTGCCAGTCGAGCCGTTGGACGACGTAGGTGGCTCGGGGAAAGGTCGGCTCGAGCGCGCCCGCCCCGTCGCCGGAGGTCGCCTGCCCGGCGTGATCCCAGTGCAGGTGGGTGCAGATGACGAGATCAACCTGCCCCGGCGCAACCCCACACGCGCCCAGGTCGCCGAGCAGCGTGGTGGAGCGATCGATCGCGAAGCGCTCGCGGAAGACGTCGCTGTAGCGGTCCCCCAGTCCCGGCTCCACCACGACTGTCGCGCCGCGCCCCCGGACGAGCAGGCCGCGCAGGGCCAGGAGGATGCGGTTCTTCTCGTCGGGTGGATGGTGGCGCTCCCAGAGGACGCGCGGCACGACCCCGTGCATCGCGCCGCCATCCAGTCGGAAGTAGCCATCGCACAGACCGGTAACCTCAAACCCACCCACCGCGATGTGGGGCAACTGGCGATCCGTCGTCAAGGTGTCCTCCGTGTTCCCGGTGCTTCGCCGTCCAATCCCATTATACCGCCACGCGGGTGCCGGGTGTCGGGGGCCAGGTGTCGGGGGGCGGGTGTCGGGCGTCAGGTGCCAGGCCGCGGGTGTTGGGTGCCGAGTGTCAGGTCTCACGCGACGTTCCGCCGCCGGTGTGGTATAACTATTTCGCAGCCGCCGTTGGCTGCGGAGGTCGATCGCCGGATGCCAAGACGCCGCAAGCTGGTTCGCCCGCCGGGTGCCCCCTTGTCCACCGAAGCAGCCGCGTCCATCGAGATGCCGGTTGTGCCGGTGCGGGAGACCGTGCTCTTCCCGCAGATGGTCGCGCCCTTGCTGATCGCCCGCGACCGCTCGCTGCGGGCGGTGGAGGAGGCCATCGGCACCGAGGGCACCGTCGTCGTCGTCGCCCAGCGCGACCCGGAGAAGATGGAGGTCGAGTTCGAGGACCTCTACCCGATTGGCACCGAGGCCATCGTCGGCCGCCTGTTGAAGATGCCGGATGGCTCGACGAACGCGCTGGTGCAGGGGCAGCGCCGCGTCCGTCTCGTCAGCCTGGTCCGCGCCGAGCCGGTGATGCGGGCACGCGTCATCCTGATTGACGAGACAGTCGAGAAGACGCTGGCGCTCGAGGCCCTGATGCGAGCAGTGCTGGCGCTCTTCGAGAAGCTCACCAAGCTGAACTCCGAGGTGCCGGAGGAGGCCTACGTCGCGGCGATGAACGCGGAGGAGGCCGGCGCCCTGGCCGACGTCGTCGTCTCATCCCTGCCGCTCACGGTTGCACAGCGTCAGGAGGTGCTGGAGGTCCTCGAGCCGGCGGCCCGGCTGCAAAAAGTCAACATCCTCCTCGCGCGGGAGCTGGACGTCCTCGAGCTCGAAGACAAGATCCAGACCGAGGTTCAACAGGAGGTTGACAAGACTCAACGCGAGTATTTCCTGCGCGAGCAGCTCAAGGCGATCCAGCGCGAGCTGGGGGAGTTGGACTCGCACACGCGCGATGTGAGCGACCTCCGCTCGCGCATCGAAGCGGCCGGCTTGCCCGACGAGGTGCGGGCGAAAACCGAGGACGAGCTGCGCCGGCTCGAGAGCATGCCATCCATCGCCCCCGAGGTCGGGGTGATTCGGACCTACCTGGACTGGCTCGTCGCCCTTCCGTGGCACAAGGCGACGGAAGACCACCTCGACCTGCGCCGAGCGGCCCAGGTGCTCGACGAAAACCACTACGGGCTCAGCAAGGTGAAGGAGCGCATCCTCGAGTATATGGCCGTGCGAAAGCTCGCCGCGGACCGGATGCGGGCGCCGATCCTCTGTTTCGTCGGTCCGCCGGGCGTCGGGAAGACCTCCCTCGGGCGCTCCATCGCGCAGGCCCTGGGCCGCAAGTTTGTGCGGGTCTCGCTGGGCGGCATCCACGACGAGGGGGAGATCCGTGGGCATCGGCGGACGTACGTCGGCGCGATGCCCGGCCGGATTATCCAGACGATGCGCACGGCGGGCACGGTGAATCCCGTGTTCATGCTTGACGAGATCGACAAGATCGGGGCCGACTTTCGGGGGGATCCCGCGGCGGCGCTGCTCGAGGCGCTCGATCCCGAGCAGAACCACGCCTTTTCGGACCATTACCTGGACGCGCCGTTCGACCTCTCGCGGGTGATGTTCATCACGACGGCGAACGTGCTGGATCCCATTCCCCCCGCGCTGCGGGACCGGCTCGAAGTGATCGAGGTGCCCGGTTACACCCAGGAGGAGAAGCTGGAGATCGCTCGGCAGTTTCTCCTGCCGAAACAACTTGCCGAACATGGGCTCGCCAGTCGAGGTGTTCGCTTCTCGACCAGCGCGCTGGAGAAGATCATCGTCGACTACACCCGCGAGGCAGGGGTCCGCAACCTGGAACGTGAGATCGCGGCGGTCTGTCGCAAGGTCGCCCGCCGGGTTGCCGAACGTGGGGACGTGCCTCATGCCATCACCGCCACGGCCGTGGTCCAGCACCTTGGACCGGTGCGCTACCACGGTCCGTCACCCGAGGAGCGCGACGAGGTCGGGGTGGCTACCGGCGTCTACTGGACGACCAGCGGCGGTGAGCTGGCTACGGTCGAGGCGACGCTGATGGCCGGAAAAGGCAACCTGATCCTGACCGGTCAACTTGGCGACGTCATGAAGGAGTCCGCGACGGCTGCGCTGAGTTACATCCGCTCGCGGGCGTCACCCCTCGGTCTTCCCGAGAAGTTCCACGAGGGGCAGGACATCCACATTCACCTCCCGGCCGGGGCGATCCCCAAGGACGGACCGTCGGCGGGGATCACGATGGCCACGGCGCTCATCTCGGCGCTGACGCGTCGACCAGTCCGGCGCGATGTGGCGATGACTGGCGAGATCACGCTGCGAGGCCGCGTGCTGCCGATCGGGGGGCTGAAGGAAAAGGTGCTCGCCGCCCACCGCGCGGGGATCAAGACGTTCATCCTGCCCCGAAAAAACGAGCCGGACCTGAGCGACGTCCCCTCCGGGGCCCGGCGGCAGGTGCAGTTTATCTTCGTCGACCATATGGACGAGGTGCTTTCCGTCGCGTTGGCCGTCCCTGCGCGCGATGGCCAGCGCGAGCCCGTGATGCTCGCCGGCCCGGTGGCAAGGTAGACGATGCGACGGCTGCTTATCTGTCTGCTCAGTCTCGGGCTGCTGCTGGCGAGCGGGTGTGCCGTCCGGCCGTTACTCTCGCCGCTCCAGGTGAACACGCACCGGATCACGCCGAACGGGAGCGGTCTTGACGACGAACTGACGGTCGACTACACGATCGGCGAGCGAGCGGAGGTCAGCGCGGTCATCGTCGGCTCTGATGGGAAGTCGTACACGCTCCGGCCAGGCAATCTGCGCGCCCCCGACGACTATCGGCTGACCTTCAAAGGAGTCATCACCGACGAGGCAACCGGCGCGCGCCGGGTCCTCCCGGACGGCACCTACACGCTGGTCGTGCGGGCTCGAGGAGATACCGGCCGCGCCGCCGAGGAGCGCATCGAGGTGACGATTGCCGACGCCGACACCACGCCGGTGGAGATCCTCGACTTCACTGGCGATCGGGCGACCATCTCGCCAAACGGGGACGCGATCGACGACGAAGTCCATTTCAGCTACCGGTTGACGAAGACCGGCACTACCCAGGTCTACGTGACGGATACCGAGGGGAACCGTCACCTGATCGAGGGGCCAAAGAAGAAGCAGGCAACTTTGCAGGGTCACGTCTGGGATGGCTCGTCGGGGGGGAAGCCACTCCGGGACGGAGACTACACCCTGCACGTCGAAGCGTGGGATGCCGCCGGGAACCTCAGCGCGATCAGCGCGCCATTGCGCATCGAGAACGGCGGCGTCCCGCGGCTGGAGATCGTGGAGGCCAGGTTCTCCCCGACCGCACTCGACCGAGGCTTGCCGCTGCACGTCCGGATCAAGGTGCGCAACACCGGGAACGCGGCGATCCGAACCATGGGGCCCCCGCCAGGCACGAAGTACACGACGGCGATGAATTACGCGAGCTTCCGCGACCCCGACGATCCAGACCGGGCGCGCTACTTCGAGCGACCGGGCGTCTGGCGTGTCGGCGTGATGTGGACGAACGCCCCGCAGAACTATCCGGCCCGCTGGGCCCTCTTCGAGGACCTGGACCGCGAACTGCTACCGGGCGAGGAAGCGACGATCGAGGGCACGATCGACGTGCTCGAGAGCAGCAACCACGAGATCTGGTTCTGGGCCAGCGTCGTCCAGGAGGGAGTTGGCTTTCCTGGCGGACAGGTGGGCCACCGACGAATCACCATTGGGTTTTGAGTGAGTGTGTGAGAACCCGTTCGGCAATAACGGGGGCAATAATGGACCTCTCAGTGATCATTGTAAGTTTCAATACTCGCGAACTGCTGGGCGATTGCCTGCACTCCGTCGCCGCGAGCCTGGCGCGCACACCGGAGATTCGGGCGGAGACATGGGTGGTCGACAACGCCTCGCTCGATGGCAGCGCTGACCTCGTCCGCGAGGAGTTCCCCTGGGTCCACCTGACTGTCAGTCCGGTCAACGTCGGGTTTGCCGCGGCGAACAACCTGGCGATCCGGCAGTCGTCTGGGCGCTACGTCCTGCTGCTCAACTCGGACACGGTCGTGCGCGGCGACGCGCTGGCCTGCCTGGTCCGGTTTCTCGACGAGCACCCGCGCGCCGGCGCCGCCGGTGCCCGTCTCCTCAACCCCGACGGGAGCCGGCAACAGTCATGCTTCCGCTTCCCGACGCTCTGGATGAGTCTCCTGGACTTCTTCCCGATCAACCACCGCCTCACCAACTCTCGGTTGAATGGCCGCTATCCGGAGCACCTGCACGGGCAGGAGTTCTCGATCGATCACCCGCTCGGCGCCTGCTTGCTGGTCCGGCGCGAGGTGGTCGAGCAGGTGGGCTTGCTCGACGAGGGCTTCTTCATGTACTGTGAAGAGATCGACTGGTGCCTGCGGATTCGCCGGTACGGATGGGACATCCTCTATGCGCCGGAGCCCGAGATCATCCACTACGGTGGACAGAGCACGCGGCAGTTTCGGAGTCGCATGTTCGTCGAGTTGCACCGCAGCCGGGTGCGGCTGTTCGAGAAGCATTACAGCCCGTGGTTCACCTGGCTCCACCGGCAGATCGTTCGGTTGGGTGTCAGCTACCAGGCGCTGCTGGCCTGGTGGGCGGGGCGACGCGGCGATGTCTCACCGTCCGAACTGCACGAGCGCCTGAGCGCGTACTGGCAGGTCGCCTGTCTGTCATTCCGAGCCCCGCCCCCTCTACCCCCTCGCCCCTTTCCCCCCTGGTGGGGGAAGGGGGTGGGGTGAGCGGAGCGCCGCGCGGGATGATTCTCCTCTCGGCCGTCGTGATCGCTCGCGACGAGGAACGCTTCATCGGCGACTGTCTGGACAGCCTGCGGTGGGCGGATGAGACGCTCGTGGTGCTGGACGCCCGTAGCGCCGACCGGACCGCCGAGATCGCCCGGGGGCACGGCGCGGCGCTGGCGGTCGTCGCCTTCGAGAACTTCTCCCAGATGCGCAACCAGGCGCTCGCCGAGGCACGCGGGCGTTGGGTGCTGTTCGTCGATGCCGACGAGCGAGTACCCGTCGAACTGGCCGCCGAGGTGCAGGAGGTGCTGGCCGACGAGTCGCGCCACTCGCTGGTCGGCTACTGGGTGCCCCGGAGGAACTTCATCTGGGGACGCTGGATTCGCCACGGCGGCTGGTTCCCCGACTACCAGCTCCGTCTCCTGCGCCGCGACTGTGCGCGATATGACGTCCGGCGAGCGGTCCACGAGGTCGCGCAACTGACCGGGCCGGCCGGCTATCTGCGCAACATGCTGACACACATCAACTTCGAGACCGTGGAGGAGTTCCGCCGGCGTCAGGAGGCCTACGCGACGTTCGAGGCCCGGACGCTCTTCGCCAGCGGGGTCCGGGCGCGGCCGCACCACCTGATCCTCCAACCGCTCCGCGAGTTTCGCCGCCGCTACGTCCAGTTTGGTGGCTGGCGAGACGGCTCCCACGGCTTCCGCTTGTGCTTCTATCTCGCCTGCTACACCTTCGTGACCTACCTGCGCCTGTGGCGGATGCAGCGCGCCGCGAGCGCTCCGACCACCCGGAGTGAAGCGTAACCCGGGTTGCCGGTGCAGCTTGTGTCCTTCGTGTCTTTGTGGTGAGCCGCGTCCCGCTCAGTGTTCTCTGTGTCTTTGTGGTGAGCCCCGTACCCCGTTAGGCCGCCCGGGCTGGCCGCCCACGGCGACCGAGGTGCGAGAGAAGGCGCTCCAGCGGTAGGGTGTTGAGCACGCCTCGTGGCTCCACCCAGCCCCGGCGGGCGGTCGCCACCGCGTAGCGCACGTGGCCCAGTTGCCGTGTCGAGTGGGCGTCGCTGTTGCAGGCCAGCAACACCCCCATCTCCCGCGCTCGGCGCGACCACACGTCGTCCAGGTCCAGCCGGTCGGGCTGGCCGTTCACCTCCAGGGTTACGCCGTTCGCGGCCGCCGCCCGCAGCATCGCCTCGACGTCGACCTCGTACTCCGTTCGCCGGAGCAGGAGCCGCCCCGTGGGGTGGTTGAGGACGCCGACGTGGGGATTCTGGAGGGCGCGGATGATGCGTGCCGTCATTCGCTCGCGGGGCTGACCAAACGCGCTGTGCACCGCGGCCGTCACGACGTCGAACTCCGCCAGCACCTCGTCCGGGTAGTCCAGGTCGCCATCCGGCAGGATGTTCACCTCCGTGCCGTGCAACACCCGGAAAGGGGCGTACTGATGGTTGAGTCGGTCGATGAGCTGGCGCTGCTGCCGCACCTGATCAATCGAAAGGCCACCGGCCATCCCCAGGGACCGCGAGTGGTCGGTGAAGGCGAGGTACTGGTAGCCCCGGGCGATGGCCTCCTCCACCATCCGCTCCGCCGGGTCGTGGCCGTCGCTCCAGTCAGTGTGGGTCTGAAGGTCTCCCCGGATGTCGTCCAGCTCGACCAGGTGCGGGAGCTGATGGCGCCGCGCCGCCTCGATCTCGCCACGGTTCTCCCGAAGCTCCGGCGGGATCCAGTCCATCCCCAGCGCGCGGTAGATCCTCTCCTCGGTGTCGCCGGCGATGCGCCGCCCACTTTGATCGAAAAGCCCATACTCCGAGAGCTTCCAGTTGTGACCGATGGCCACCGAGCGTAGGGCGATGTTGTGGTCCTTGGAGCCGGTGAAATACTGCAAGGCCGATCCGTACTCCTCCGGCCGGATCACCCGGATGTCGATCTGCAAGTCGTCCGCGATGAGGATGGATGAGCGAGTCGGACCCCGGGCCAGCACCTCCTTCACCAGCGGCAGAGTGGTGAAGGCATCCATCACCGCGTCCGGGCGCTCCGAGGAGACCAGGATGTCGATGTCGCCGATGGTCTCCTTCATCCGTCGGATGCTGCCGGCCGGATCGATCGCCCGCACCGCCGGGTTGCTGCGCAGGAGATGCACCACCTCCTCGGCGGCCGGCAATGCCACGCCCAGCAGGAGGCGGCGAGTCCGCTGCTGCACCCGGGCCGACTCGCGGGCGATCCTCTCCTCCAGCGTCGCCCCAAAGCCCGGGAGGGAGCGCAGGCGATGCTCCCGGGCGGCCCGTTCGAGCTCGGCGACGGAGGCGATGCCCAGCCGGCCATACAGCAGCTTGGCCCGGGCCGGGCCAATGCCCGGAACGTCCAGCAGCTCAGCGGCCGCGTCGACCACCTGGAGCTTCAACTCTTCATAGTAGCCGGAGCGCCCAGTCTCCAGAAGTTCTGCCACCTTGGCGGCGATCGACTCACCGATGCCCGGAACCTCGATCAGGCGCCCGGTCCGGTGCAGCTCCTCGACGTCCTCGCTGATCCCCGTGAGGGTTCGAGCCGCCTGGGTGTAGGCGCGGATGCGGTAGGGGTTCTCTCCGGTCAACGCCAACAGCTTGGCGATGTTCTCCAGAAGCCGAGCAACCTCTTCGTTCCGACGAGCCATGGCTACTCGTGCTCGCGCTCGGGGCTATCCAAAGTGATCGGCTCGGTCCGGCCTCGCTTTTCCATGAGCTCTCACCTCACTGTCTGGATCGGGGGGAGACCTCACCCCATATGCGCTAGCTTAGGACCTCGCACGGCGGCACCAGGGGCCGACCTCACCCCCTGCCCGCCGTTCCTGAGTGGATCCGACGCGGAGAGGGGGAGCCGCCATCCCCCTCCCCGCGTCGAGGAGGGGGAAAGGGGGTGAGGTCCGCCCCCTCTACAGTCGAGACCCTGATCGACGCGCCTGGGTTTGGCGTGATGCCGCAGAAGTCGTGCCAACCGTGCGGGACGCAGAAGAGCGATGCGGAGGGGAGAGACACGAGGACACGGGGACACGGGGACACGGGGACACGGCGACGGGGCGACGGGGCGAGGGTTTGGACCACGAAAGGCACGAAACGAGCGAAAGACGCGAAGGGAGACGCCGGGTTTACCACAAAGACACAAAGGGCCCAAAGGGGCTGGCGACAGGGTCACCTCTTCGTGTCCTTGTGG
>JACPQP010000387.1 GCA_016190465.1 Chloroflexota bacterium | reverse complement strand
CAGCCGCACTTGTCATTCCGAGCCCCGCAGGGCGAGGAATCTCCGCCACGGCGCAGAAAGGCCACGGCCGAGATTCCTCGCTGCGGCTCGGAACGACGGGCGCACAAGTGCGGTTGTAGTACTAACGGGGTTGCCGATCGAGTGGGGCGCTCAGGACTGGAGCCGGCCAAGGTCGTGGAGGTACCGGGTGAAGTCCCAGCGCCGCCACTCGGGGCTATCGGGCGGCGGGATGAACTCGCGGTGGTGCAGCTTCACCCGGGCGAGCCGGGCGATCTGCTCGAGCGTGAACCCCTGTCTCAGGAGTACGGTGATCGGGGTCATCGGCTGGGTCGCCTGCACGGTGGGCCTCCCTTTCTCCGTCCCGCCCGGTCGCGCCGATCGAGCGCGGACGACTCATCACCCCACTTCGACGCCTCACACCCCGATTGTCGTTTGGCATCGCCGCGCTCCATACGGAGAGAGTTACGGTGGGGTAACAGGAAGGTCACAGCTCGCCGCAAGCGCATCGAGCCCTTGCGGTCGGCTGACAAGTCGTGTATAATGTACGGCACGTGGTTGAGGAGAGATGACGTGACGGACTGGATCGCGACCCTGCACCAGGAAACCGACTCACGCACCCCATCCCTCGCTGCGAGGATGGGGTGGTCCGGCACGCTCGTCAGGACCGGCTAATCAGCCGGCCAACAGCAGAGGGCAGGGCAGGCGGGCCACTCCAGTGAGCGAGGTGGCCCGCTTCTTTGTGTCCAAGGAGTAACGGCATGGGACGAAAGCAGAGAGAGCAGCGACCGTCCGGCCTCCTTTCCCCTCTCCCGCAGCGCGGGGGAGGGGGCCAGGCCCACGAGTTGGTCGCCGCCTACAAAGAGAGCCCGCGCTTCCCCGAGATCGCTCGGCGGGCCGCTCAGCTCGCGAAAGCGGGCGAGAGCGCCGAGGCCATCCTCGCGGCCGTCGCCGCCGAGTTCGGGAAGGCTGCCGAGATCGCTCGCCTGCGTGACGATGCCCGACCCCTGCGGATCTACGGCGAGGTCGGCGCCGACATCGACGCCGCGGCAGTTGCCCAGATCGAGCTCGCGCTTCGGCTCCCCATCGCCGTACGCGGTGCGCTTATGCCCGACGCCCACGTTGGCTATGCTCTCCCCATTGGCGGGGTCTTCGCCGCCCACAACGCGGTCTCCCCGGCGATGGTCGGGGTCGACATCGGCTGCCGGATGCACCTGAGCGCCTATCCGGAGCCGCCGGAGGAGCTCCTGCGGCAGCGGACGCCGCTCCTCGCCGACCTCCACGCCGTGACTCGCTTTGGCGTCGGCGCGAAGCGGGTTCGTCCGGCGGACCACGCCATCCTCGATGATCCGAGGTGGGAGGCGACAAGTATCACCCACTCGCTCAGGGCGAAGGGCGCCGAGCAACTCGGCACGAGCGGGGCGGGCAATCACTTCGCCGAGCTTGTCGTGGGCGAGGTCCTCGACCCGGAGGCGCTCCCGGACTTCCCGGCCCGGTTCAGTGCGCTCCTCACGCACAGCGGTTCGCGCGGCTTGGGCTCCTCTATCGCGAGCCACTTCGGGCGGGTCGCGACTCAGGAGACGGCGAGGAAGGCGCGGGTGCCCAGGATGTACGAGTGGCTGGACCTCGACAGCCAGCCCGGACAGGACTACTGGACGGCGATGGAGCTGGCGGGAGCCTTTGCCAAAGCCAACCACGAGGTGATCCACGCCGCCTTCGCCAGGCGGAGCGGCCTCAAGCCGGTGGCGGTCGTCCAGAACCACCACAATTTCGCCTGGAGGGTGGGTGACCTGGTTGTCCATCGGAAGGGAGCGACCCCCGCCGGAGCCGGGACGCTCGGGATCATCCCGGGCAGCATGGGCACGGCGTCCTACATCGTGGTGGGACTCGGCAACGAGGAGGGACTCCAGAGCGCCTCGCACGGGGCCGGACGCCGGGCGAGCCGTCGGCAGGCGAAGGAAAGCATCGCGCTGCACCAGGTGCGCGAGTGGCTCGCGGAGCGCAACATCCTGGTCGACGGTCTGAGCGCAGACGAGTCACCGCAGGCCTACAAAGACATCGAGCGCGTGCTCGAGCTCCAGGTCCGGGCGGCACTCATCCGTCCGGTCGCCCGGATGCACCCGGTCGCGGTCATCATGGCCGGCGGGGTGGGCGAGGACTGAGCTCCACGTGTGGTCAGGGGGAGTCACGTGACAGAATCGGGAGAAGATCTTACCCCTCGAGGCATCGTTTCACTTGCCGCCCCAAGCCGGGCACTTCCTGCTGGACAACCTCCCAGACGATCACCAGATTCACGTTGAAATAGGCGTGGATCATCCTGTTTCTCATGCTGATGATCTCAGCCCAGGGCAACTCGTGATGGGCCTGACGAAAGCTCTCGGAGAGATTGCGTGCCGCCTCGCCGACGATCTCCAATTGACGCACAACCGCATCCTGGAGCATCCGGTACTGGAGGAACTGCTCGGATGAGATACCACTGGTGTAGTCCTGGATCTGGTTGATGGCATCGAGAATGTGTCGAAGGTAGACGGTGTCATCTCTCCTCATAGAGGATGACCATCTCTTTCAGTACATATGGACGAAGGTACGGACTGAGATCGCTCTCGCTGACCAGGTCGACTTCCTGCCCCAGGGAGCGGCTCAGCTCTGCCTCGAGACCAAACCACTTCAGCCCGAGAAACGGACGCTGGCCAGGAGGCTTGAGCTCCACGAGGATATCGATATCGCTGTCGAGCGTCTCTTCACCTCTAACCACCGAGCCAAAGAGCGCCACGCGCTTGACCCCGATGGGCAAGAGGATGGGCAGGATCCTCTCGCGCAGTTCCTCGATCTTGCTCGCCTGTCTAACCATCGACCACCAGCCCTTCCCACCGCTTTGTCCGCGGAGACGCATTCCCCCTATAGTGTACTGTGCAGGTCCTCGCCGCAGCAACGCTGACGCCTTGACTCCAGGTCGTCTCGCCGGCACACGGCGCCAGACCACGCTTACACGATGCTTTCACCAACACGAGCCGAAACCGAGCCCCGGGCGACATGTTCGGTTGATCGTCCGTTGACCCGCGTTCTCTCAAGGGCTATTCTTGAGCCCAACAGCCAGGTATCTAACGGTACTTTTGGGTAACACCTGGTCGTGTCTTGAGAATGGCCGACCGAGGCATCCCCCCGTGCCCGCCCCGACTCAGGAACAGAGGGGGTCAGGAGGTCAGGTCGGCCCCCACCTCCGGCCTCCGCCGGTGCCACTCCGTCGCCTGCTCGTAGGCGTGACCAACACGGATGACCGTGGCCTCGTCGAACGGGCGGCCGGCGATCTGGAGGCCAACCGGCATGCCGTCCGCGCCGAAGCCGCAGGGCAGGCTCAGAGCGGGGAGGCCGAGCAGGTTGAACGGGATGGTGTACCGGATGTGCTCGCGGGCGTCGGCCTCGGCGAACGAGGGGGCGACACAGGGCATCGTCGGCGTCACCAGGAGGTCGACGTCGGTAAACGCCTGTTCCGCCTCACGACACAGCAGCGCGCGGACCCGCTGGGCACGGACGTAGTCGATGGCCAGCGTGAGGCCGGCGGCCTCGAGGCGGCAGCGCGTGGGGGCCTGATAGTCCTGGGGGCGGGTCCGGAGCCAGGCCTCGTGGTAGCTGTGGGCCTCGGCGCCGATGATGATCGAGCCCGCGGCCTGCGAGAGCCCGATGTGCGGCAACGTTGCCTCGACCAGGGTTGCCCCCAGGTCCGCGAGCGTCTCGGTGGCACGCCGGACCGACGCCAGGACTTCCGGCTCGGCCCCCTCCCAGAAGTGCTCACACGGTATCCCCAGCCGGACGCCGGTCAGTGGACGGTCTTCGGTGGGGGAGGGAGATGGGCCGAAGGGGGGGACCGGCCGGCGGCTGCTGGTGGGGTCGCGCGGGTCGTGGCCGGCAATAACCCCCATGATGAGCGCGACATCGCCGACGCTTCGCGCCATCGGGCCGACGTGGTCCATCGCCCAGCTCAGCGGCGCGACCCCGGCCCGGCTCACACGCCCGTAGGTGGGTTTCAGTCCGACGATGCCGCAGTAGGCGGCCGGCATGCGCACCGAGCCCCCCGTGTCGGAGCCCAGCGAGCCGTGCTCGATCCCTGCCGCCAGTCCGGCGCCGCTGCCGCCGCTGGAGCCGCCGGTGATGCGGCCCGGGTCCCAGGGGTTGCGCACCGGACCAAAGGCCGAGACGGCGTTGGTGGGGCCGTAGGCAAACTCGTGCATGTTGGCCTTGCCGAGGAGCACCGCGCCCGCAGCGCGCAGCCGGCCGACGACGGTCGCGTCGGCGTCCGGCACCCAGTCCGCGAGGACGTTGGAGCCGCAGGTGGTCCGAACGCCACGCGTGGCGAACAGGTCTTTCAGCGAAAACGGGACGCCGTGGAGCGGCCCGCGGTCATTTCCCCCCCGCAGCTCATCCTCGGCCCGGCGCGCCGTCGCCAGCGCCTCGTTGTCGAGCACGGTGATATACGCGTTCAGCGTGGGTTGCAGCCGGTGCAGACGGTCGAGCGCGGCAGCCGTCACCGCGACGGGAGACGTCTTGCCGGTCCGGAATGCCGCGGCCAGCTCGGCGATCGTCCGAAAGTGCAGGTCGTCGGCGGGCATGGTGACCTCCTGGGTCGAGTGTTGGGGGTCGGTCGCCGGGTGTTGGTTCTGTCTTACGCGAGACGGGCGCTGCTGTCAAGCGGTCGAGCGAGTTGACGTGACCGGATCCATCGGGTAGGATGCCGGTGTAAGTAGGTCTCGGAAAGTTCACCTGCGTCCCGGGAAGGTCCAGGAAGGGCGGAGCCCGTCCTGGCGGGGTTTGGGGTGTCCCCAAAACCATCGT
>JACPQP010000037.1 GCA_016190465.1 Chloroflexota bacterium | reverse complement strand
TTCGAATCCCACCCTCTCCGTGGTGAAATCCGGATGACCAGTCACGCGGTGCGTGTGCGCATTGCCCCTTCGCCGACCGGCGATCCGCACGTCGGCACGGCCTACATGGCCCTGTTCAATCTGGCCTTCGCCCGCCAGCAGGGCGGCCAGTTCATCCTGCGCGTCGAGGATACCGACCGCGCTCGGCTCGTCGAGGGCAGCGAGCAGGAGATCTATCGTTCGCTTCGCTGGCTCGAGCTCGAGTGGGACGAGGGGCCAGATCGGGGCGGACCGTTTGGCCCGTACCGGCAGTCCGAGCGTCTGCCCCTCTACCAGACCTACGCGCGGCAGTTGGTCGAACTGGGCCACGCCTACGAGTGCTGGTGTACCCCCGAGCGACTCGAACAGGTGCGCGCCGAGCAGCGCCGGCAGAGCCAGCCCCCCCGGTATGATCGGTTCTGCCTGGGCAAGACCCGCGCGCAGCGGGCGACCGAGCCAGGCTTCGGCGAACGGTCGGTCGTCCGCATGTTGATTCCGGACAGCCCACCGCTCGTCTTCGACGACCTCATCCGGGGGGAGACGCACGCGCCGTTCCCGGATGACCAGGTCATCCTGAAATCGGATGGCTTCCCAACCTACCATCTGGCAGTGGTCGTGGACGACCACGAGATGCGGATCTCACACGTCACTCGCGGCGAGGAATGGATCAGCTCGACGCCAAAGCAGCTCTTGCTTTACCTGTGGCTCGGCTGGGAGCCGCCGAAGTTCGCCCATTTCCCGCTGCTGCGGAACCCCGACCGGTCCAAGATCAGCAAGCGCAAGAACCCGGCGGCGCGGCTGTTGTGGTTCCGAGAGCAGGGCTATCTGCCCGCGGCGCTCCGCAACTTTCTGGCGCTGATGGGCTGGAGCATGCCCGATGGCCGAGAGATCTTCTCCTTCGACGATCTGGTCGAGCACTTCGCCTGGGAGCGCTTCAGCCCCGTCGGACCGATTTTCGACGTCGAGAAGCTCGACTGGCTGAACCACCAGTACATCCAGGCGCTCCCGGACGAGGAGTTCCTGCGCCAGGCCCGGCCGTTCCTCCTGCACGATGGCGAAGAGGAGGCGATCCGTCGCCTCATCGCCCCGTTGAAAGAGCGGACGAAGCGTCTGGCGGACATCTCGGAACAGGTCGACTTCCTCTACGCCGAGGGCTCGAGCGCCGACCCGTCTCTTCTGCTGAAGCAGGGGCTCGAGGCGGGGGCGGCCGGCGAGGCGCTGCGGACGGCAACAGAGCTGGTACGCACCGTCGATCCGTTCGAGCCGGAGCCGCTGGAGGCGGCGTTCAACGCCGAGGGGGAACGCCGCGGCTGGAAGCGTCGTTCTTTCTTGATGACCGTGCGGGTCGCCGCCACCGGCAAGACCGCGACTCCACCGCTGTTCGATACGCTCGCCGCGCTGGGGCGCGAGCGGACCATCGCTCGTCTTCAGGCGGCGGCGGCACACCTCGACGCGGCCGCTCGAGCAGCACGCTGAACTCTGATTGCTGCGTACTCTGACGATGAGCTACTGGGTCTACGTGTTGGAATGCGCGGACGGCACACTCTACACCGGCATCACCACCGACCCGCAGCGCCGGCTCCACGAGCATCAGAACGGAACCGCGGCCAGGTACACGCGGGCGCGCCGGCCGGTGAAGCTGATCGGATGTCGGGAACACGCCGACCGCGCCAGCGCGCTCCGCGGCGAGGCCGCCTTCAAGCGGCTCTCGCGACCCGCGAAGCTGGCCCGGCTTCGCGATCTCTTTTCCCCTCCATCGCCTGACATGCTATAATGGTGAGGCCGGTACGCAGCAATCAGCTTTCAACGCTCGGCTGAGCGCTGGCAGCTACCTGGAGGGGTCGCATAGCCTGGTCTAGTGCGCGCGCCTGGAGAGCGCGTATCCCCCTGTGGGATCGTGGGTTCAAATCCCACCCCCTCCGCTTTCCCCGGTTCGCCCCGACAGCCGCCCGCTGGTCGGGGCGAACCTTGTGTTCGCTCCCTGCCCAGCGTGAAGACTGCCCGTCCCGCTCGGGAAGCAAGGGAGAGTACGGCCCTCATCCCCTGACCCCTTCCCCCAATCCTGGGGGAAGGGGAGGCGCGGCACCCCCTCTCCCCCTGTGGGAGAGGGGGCAGGGGGTGAGGGGTTCGCGTTCCCTCTATAGCCAGCCCTGGCGTCTGAACAGGGCAAGGCCGGCGACGACGATGAGCCCCATGGCCAGCAGCACCGCCTCGAAGCCATAGGGATGCTCCGCGAGGGGCAGCCCACGCACCTGCATCCCGTAGATGCTGGCCAGCAGCAGCAGCGGCAGCCCGATTCCGGTCAGCATCAGAAGCCCGCTCAGCAGCCGGTTCGTGCGCTGCTGGACCAACGAGGCCATCGTCACGGCGAGCGCGGACACCGTTCGCTGCTGCTCGTCCAGCGCCCGGATGAGCCGATCGCAGCGCCCGTCGAGATCCGCCCACTCGACCTGGAGCGGCTGGCCCGGCAGCGTCGACGCCCGGGCCCGCAGGGCATCCACCGCGCTCAGGATCGACCGCGCGGCGCGCTCCAGTGCTCGGGCGTCGCGACGCAGCTCCCAGCCGGCGCGCACGATCTCGCTCACGTCCTCATTCAGGCCCTCACGCACGCCCTGACTGCCGAGCGAAGTGGGTGCCTCCAGAAATGTGGCGGCCTCGAGCCGCCCCAGGCGATCGGCCAGCTCGCCCAGCAACACCTCACACCCGGCGATCAGGCGCTCGATGACCTGGTGTGCCAGGAACTCACCACTTCGTCGCAAGAGGTCGCGCCGGACCTGTTCGTCAAGCTGCGCCTCTCGAAACATGCGGCCGAGTGACCGGAGATCCACCGAATGGATGGAGATCACAAAGCTCGCCCCGACGAAGATCGTCAGCGGGACAGTCTCGAGGGCCCGGGTGCGGCGAGAGGCGGCCGGCACGTCCAGCCTCACGATCGCATAGCCCTCTCGCCCGACGACGGACTGCCGGGAGTGCGGTTGGAGCGCAACCTGGAGGTCGAGCGGATCGACCGGGAAAGCCTCGCCCAACCGGCCGATCTCCGAAGGGATGGGCTGCTGAACGTCGACCCAGGTCAGCCCTTCGACGGCGACCTGCTCGACGTGGTCGAGAATACCGATCCC
>JACPQP010000380.1 GCA_016190465.1 Chloroflexota bacterium | reverse complement strand
TACGCACCGCAAGCCTACCGGCCATCTCGCCTGTTGTCACTGCTAGACTGCCTGCTACAGTAGCGAAAAGTAAGGTTGAACGGATTGGAACGCCTCTGGCCCGAACGAATCCGGGAGCAGCTCGCCGAGGCGGTAGACGCGCCGCTGGCCAGCCTGGTTGGCGCAGACGAGGGGGAGGTCAGCGGCGAACTCGCGGAGGACCTGACGGCAGGCGCCGCAGAGAGTCGGGGGCGCGGGGCTGGCGGCGACGACCGCGGCGGCGATCAGCGCGCGCTCGCCGGCGAGGACGGCCTGGAACACAGCCACGCGCTCCGCGCAGACCGTCAACCCGATCGAGGCGTTCTCCACGTTGCAACCGGTGTAGATGGCACCGCTCGCGCCCTGAACGGCAGCGCCGACCAGGAAGCCCGAGTACGGCGCGTAGGCCCGCGCGCGGGCCGCCCAGGCGCGGGCCAGCAATCGATCGAGGTCCGCTGGATCAGACACGCGAGTGCTCCTGGCCGCGGTCCGCGTCACCCGGTTCGCCCAGACGGGCCACCCGGACCCGCTTGATGCGGCGCCCGAGCGTCGAGACGACGGTGATCATGGCGCCGTCCGCGGTGACCGAGTCCCCGGCCAGGGGGACCTTGCCCAGCCGCTCGTAGACCAGGCCGCCAATCGTGTCGACGTCCTCGCCCTCCAGATGGAGGCCCAGTTGGTCGTTCACGTCGTCGATGCTGACTGTCGCGTTGAAGACGGCCTCGCCGTCTCGCCCGGCGACGAACTTCGCCTCCTCGGCGTCGTATTCATCCTGGATCTCCCCGACGATCTCCTCGATCAGGTCCTCGATCGTCACCATACCGGCCGTGCCGCCGTACTCGTCGACGACGACCGCGATGTGGACCTTCTTCTGCTGGAGCTCGCGCAGCAGATCGTCGACCTTCTTCATCTCGGGGATGAAGTAGGCCGGCCGGACCAGCGCCCCGACCGGCTCCTGGAGCCGGTTGGCGCGCACGAGGGGGAAGATGTCCTTCGCGTAGAGGATGCCGACGATGTGGACGCGCGTCTGCTCGTACACCGGCAGGCGGGAGTAGCACTCCCCGACGACGACGTCGATGGCCGCGGCGATGGGCAGATCGGCGGGGAGCGCGACGACGTCCAGTCGCGGGACCATGATCTCGCGCACGGCCGTCGCCTCCAGGTCGAGGATGCCGTCGATCATCTCGCGCTCGTTCTCCTCGATCAACCCCTCCTCGGCGCTCTCGGCGGCGGCGACCCGCAGCTCATCCGGCGTCATCAGCGGTCCGTCGGCGACGCCGCTCCGCCCCAGAAGCGACGAGAGCCAGACCGTCGCGATGCCGAGCGCGCGGACGACGGGCGCAACCGGGAACGAGACGATTCGCAGCGGGAGTGCCAGCGCCAGCGAGACCCGCTCGGGTCGGCTGACCGCGACGGCGCGCGGCAGGACGTGGCCGAGCAGAGTGACGAGCAAGGAAAGGCCCGCAGCCCAGGCAAGCGCGCCCGTGCTCGGAAGCGCGAGCTCGGTGATCAGGAGGGTGCCAACGGACACCGCGGCGGCCAATGCGACCAGCTTGAGCAGGGTCGCCGTGGCGAGGAACACGCTCGGGCGATCGAAGAAGTCCACCAGCGCCTGAGCCTGGATGGTGCCCTGCTCGACCAGGCGCTGATAGCGCGCTCGACTGAGCGAGCTCAAGGCGCTCTCGGCGGTCGCGGCGAACCAGAGCGCAGCCAGCGCGACCGCCAGCATCACGCCATAGAACGTACTATCGGGATCCAATCCCTCTCAACTCCTCGTCGTCTGGAGGGCGCAGCGACGCATCGTCCTCGGCCCGCCGCTGTCGCGGCCGAGTCTCGCGCGCGACCCGGGCCGGCACGCCGAGCGCCACCACTGCTGGTGGGATGTCTCGGGTGACGACCGAGCCGGCGCCGGTGATCGCACCGGCGCCGACCTCCACGGGCGCGACGAGCATGGTGTCGCTCCCCAGTGCGGCACGATCGCCCACCACCGTTCGACTCTTCTGGCCGGTCTCCGAGTCGAAGTTGCAGGTGATCGTTCCCGCGCCGACATTCACCTCGCGGCCCAGGCTGGCATCCCCGATGTAGCTGAAGTGGTGCATCCGGGTGCCCGGCCCCAGCCGCGAATTCTTGATCTCCGCGTAATTCCCGATCTCACAGCCGTCGCCCACCACTGCGCCCGGCCGCAGGTGGGCAAACGGTCCCAGCCGGACTCCCCGGCCGACGGTCGCCGACTCGAGGACCGACGCCCAGACCCGACTTCCCCTGCCAATCTCCGAGTCGACCACGTAACTGTTCGGGCCGATCTCACAGTCTTCGGCGATGCGGCTGCGTCCACGGATCGTCGTGTTCGGGTGAAGGACCGTGTCCGGCCCGATCTCGACGCCCGCGTCGACGTAGGTGGTGGCCGGATCGACGACCGTCACGCCGCCGAGCATCAGTCGACGGAGGATCCGGGCACGAAGCAGCGCGCCCACCTCGGCGAGCTGGACGCGGTCGTTCACGCCGACGAGCTCGGCCGGGTCCCCCCGCACCGCCGCGACATGCACCCCATCCGCGATGGCGAGGCGGACGGCGTCGGTCAGGTAGTACTCACCCTTCGCCGAGAGGGGGATGCGCGGCAATGCCATCCGAAGCCAGCCGGTCTGGAAGCAGTAGATGCCGCTGTTGGTCTCCCGGATCGCCCGCTGCTCGGCCGTCGCCGCGGCCTCCTCGACGATCTCACGTACCCGTCTACCCTGGTCACGGACGATGCGCCCGTAGCCGGCGGGATCAGCGAGCTCGGCGGTCAGCAGGGTAAGCGTGGCCGATGCCTCGCGGTGAGTCACCAGCAACTGGGCGATCGTCTCGGCCCGAATCAGCGGCATGTCGCCATAGCAGACGACCGCATCGCCGTCGTTCTCGAGCAACGAGAGCGCCTGCGCGACGGCGTGGCCGGTCCCCCGCTGCTCCACCTGAAGGGCATAGCGGACACCGTCGCCGATGGCGGCGCGCACCTCGTCCGCGCCGTAGCCGACGACGACGATCAACTGGTGGAGGCCAGCGCGACGGAGCGTCTCGAGCGCGTAGGCGAGCAACGGCCGGCCGGCCGCCTCGTGGAGGACCTTCGGGCGTTTCGACTTCATGCGGGTGCCGCGGCCCGCCGCCAGGACGATACCGGCCAGGGCACTCATCGCGCTTCCCCAAAAGAAAAGACAACGGTTGGCGGGCAGGCAACGCCCACCCTGGGCGCAGCCATCTGGTCCAGGCCCTCAACCATTGTCCTGGGATCGATCGTCAATTGTGGGGGACCTTCCGCCAAGCGTTTACCTGGCGGCGGCTGGTCGCTGCTCAATACTCGTCCCCCCGCGGCCGGGGTTCTCGCCAGCCGCGTCAGGAACCTTGCAGGATTGCATTACATATACTACTACCTCACCCGCACCCCTGTCAAGAGGCCGATCTGCCTGGTAGTGTGCGGGGGATTGTGTCAATCTCGATAGCAGGAGGTCAGGCTGCTGCCAGCGCCTCTTCCCGTACCTCCAGCCAATCAGTGCCTCGGGGGATCACGATGCCACCAGCCTGGAGCAGCAGCAGGTCCACCCGCGCATCGAGCCCGTCCTCTGAGTGCAACAGCACCACCCGATCAGCCATCTCCCGGAGCGTCCGATTCAGGCGCTCGAGCAGGCTTGTCGTGCGCAGATACCGCACGTCCCCGTCGTCTCCCTGTTTGGCTGCTGCGGCGTGCACCTCCAGGGAGACCAGCGTCTGGTCGAAGTCCCGCAGGAGCGTCGCTACCGCCTCCGACTCGC
>JACPQP010000382.1 GCA_016190465.1 Chloroflexota bacterium | reverse complement strand
GCCGAGAGCAGCGCCTCGGTGTAGGGGTGCTTCGGGCTGCCGAAAAGCGGCTTCGTCTCCGCCAGCTCGACGATTTGCCCGACGTACATCACCGCCACCCGCTCGCTGATGTGCTTCACCACGCTCAGGTCGTGCGCCACGAAGAGGTAGGTCAGGCCCAGTTGCTCCTGCAACTCGAGGAGCAGGTTCAGGATCTGCGCCTGCACCGACACGTCGAGCGCCGACACCGGCTCGTCCGCCACCACCAGGCTCGGGCTCAGCGCCAGCGCCCGCGCGATGCCGATCCGCTGGCGCTGCCCGCCGCTGAAGGCGTGCGGATACCGCCGCAGATACTCCGGCCGCAGCCCCACCAGGCGAAGCAACTCCGCCACCCGCTCGGTCCGCTCTTTCCGGCGCTTCACCCCGTGCACGAGCAGCGGCTCGCCCACGATGTCCAGGAGAGTCATCCGGGGGTTCAGCGACGCGAACGGGTCCTGAAAGATCATCTGCATCTCGCGTCGCAGCGGCTGAACCTCGCTCCGCGGGAGGGTCGCCAGATCCACCTCCCGGCCCTCTTTCGTCCGAAACCGGATTGCACCGGCCGTCGGCTGGATGGCCCGCAGGATACAGCGGGCCGTCGTCGTCTTGCCGCACCCGCTCTCCCCGACCAGCGAGAGCGTCTCCCCCGGCTGGATGGAGAAGTCCACCCCGTCCACCGCCCGAACGTGGCCGATCACCCGCCGGAGAAAGCCCCTGTGGATCGGAAAGAGTTTTCGCAGTCCCTTGACTTCCAGGAGCGCCTGACTATTCGCTGTACTGGTCGCGCTACTGTTCATCGCCACGCCTCAGGCCCCCTCGTAGAGGAGACAACTTGCCTCCTGGTTCGGCCCGACCGGGCCCAGCGCCGGCTCGGTCTGATCGCACCGGCTGGGGATGAAGCTCGGGCAGCGCGGGTGAAACGGGCAGCCCCGCGGCCGGTTGTACGGGTGGGGGATCGACCCGGTGATCGTCGGCAGCTTCACCCGGGGCGTCGACTCGACGCTCGGTATCGAGCGCAGCAGGGCCTGGGTGTAGGGATGCCTGGGATTGTGGAAGATGTCGTCGACCGTCCCCCGCTCGGCCACCCGACCGAGATACATCACCACCACGCGGTCGGCCATCTCCGCGACGACGCCGAGGTTGTGGGTGATGAGCATCACCGCCATGCCGTTTTGCGCCTGCAAGCTCCGAATGAGGTCCAGGATCTGCGCCTGGGTGGTCACATCCAGGGCCGTCGTCGGCTCGTCGGCGATGAGGAGCCGGGGGTCGCAGGAGAGCGCCGTGGCGATCATCGCGCGCTGGCGCAGACCGCCGCTGAGCTGGTACGAGTACTCGTCGACGCGGTGTTCCGCCCGGGAGATCCCCACCTTGCGGAGCATCTCGATCGCCCGTTCTCGGGCCGCTCGCGGGCTCACCTTCCGATGCAGACGGATCGCCTCCACCATCTGGTTGCCGATGGTGTGAACCGGGCTGAAGGACGTCATCGGCTCCTGGAAGACAAGGGCGATCTCCCCGCCCCGGATGTAGCGCATCTCCCGTCCGTCCGGATCCAGCCGGGTCAGGTCGATCTCGGCGGCTCGGCCGTTCTGGGGCTCCCGCCGCAACAGGATCTCGCCCTCGACGATCCGGCCAGGGCGCTCCACGATGCCCAGGATCGACCGCGCGGCGACGCTCTTGCCGCAGCCGCTCTCCCCAACGATGCCCAGCGTCTCGCCCGGCCGGACGTCGAAGCTGATCCCATCGACGGCTTTGACGAGGCCCTCATCGGTGAAGAAGTGGGTCTTGAGGTTTCGCACCGACAGAAGTGGAGCTTGTCGGTTCTGTGTCAGCGTCGTTTGCATCTGCGTCCTTTGTATCTGCGCGAGTGACCGCCCTAAATGATCCGGCATCGGGCGTGCTCTCCGCTCCCAGGCTCCAGCGCCCTGAGATAACCGCAGATGAACGCAGATCACGCCGCCCTCACCCCTCGCCCCTCTCCCACGGGGAGAGGGGGGAGGGGGTGAGGGCGGCGTCCATCCGCGTGCATCTGCGGTTCCCGTCCGTCCCGGGCGATGGAGCATCCAACCGCGCAGCGCAGTGAGCGCCGGATCATTTAGATCCCGTACGGGTCGGCCGCGTCGCGCAGCCCATCCCCCAGGAAGTTGAACGCCAGAACGGCGACGACGACCGGGACGACCGGCAGAAGCAGCCACGACGAAATCGCCACCGCCTGGATGTTCTGGGCCTGCTGGAGCAGCACGCCCCAACTGATCGCCGGTGGGCGGAGGCCCAACCCGAGAAAGCTCAGCGAGGTCTCGCTGATGATCATCGCGGGGAGTGCCAGAGTGGTGGCCGCGATGATATGGCTCA
Organism: Chloroflexota bacterium; assembly: GCA_016190465.1. Classification (GTDB taxonomy): domain Bacteria; phylum Chloroflexota; class UBA6077; order FW602-bin22; family JACPQP01; genus JACPQP01. Next base: position 12,320 of record JACPQP010000382.1, on the reverse strand, counting down.
GGAACGACGGAACCATATGGACAAAGATGATCCGCATCCGACCGCACCCGGCCAGCTCCGCGGCCATCACGAAGTCCTCCTCCCGCAGCGCCAGGAACTTCCCCCGAACGACCCGGGCCAGCTCCGTCCAGCCGATCAGCGAGATGATGATGGTGATGGCAAAGTAGACCTGGATGATGCTCCACTCACGGGGCAGCGCCGCGGCCAGGCCCATCCACAGCGGGATCGTGGGGATCGACCGGAGGACCTCGACGATGCGCTGGATGACGGTGTCGACGGCGCCGCCGTAGAAGCCCGAGAGACCGCCGAGCAGGATGCCGAGAAAGAGGCTGAGCGCGACGCTGGCCAGCCCGATGGTGAGAGAGATTCGCGTGCCATACATCAGTCGGGAGAAGAGGTCGCGCCCCTGTGTATCGGTGCCGAGAAGGAAGATGCTCTCCTCGGCGGTGGTCCCCTCGACCCCAAGGAGATGGACGTTGCTGGGAATGATTCCCAGAAACCGGTATTCGAAGCCGGACGCGAAGAAGCGGATCGGGATCTTGTCCTCGGGATCGGCGACGTAGACTCGCTTGAACGTCACGGGGTCGCGCTTCCCCTTGATGGCGTAAACGTGGGGGCGGAAGCGGCCCTCGTCGAAGAACTGGATGAACTGCGGTGGCAGCAGACCGCGCTGGGCCTCCGAGGCGTGCGGGTCGGAGTAGGCGAGGAAGTCCGCACCGATCACCACGAGGTAGAAGATGATGACGACGATGCCGCCGACCAGCGCCAGGCGGTGCTTGCGGAATCGCCACCACATCAGTTGCCACTGGGTGGCGACAGAGATGCGCTCCTCGGCGGCCGTGGTGAACGCTCCACCGGTGACCACTGCCTCGGCCATTACCGGCCCTCCATTACCGAACGTACATCGGAAATCGGCAATCGGAAATCGGCAATCCGCTCTACCGCCCCTCCATTCGGATGCGCGGGTCGATCCACATCAAGAGCAGATCCGACACGAACGTGCCGATGACGGTCATCACCCCCAGCAACAGGACGATTGTGCCGGCAAGAAACATGTCCTGAGCGATCAGCGCCTTGAGCAGGACCGGCCCCACCGTCGGCAGACTCAGCACCAGCGAGACGATGATGCTGCCGGAGACGATGTAGGGGAACAGATAGCCGATGGTGCTGGCAAACGGGTTGAGGGCGACTCGGACGGGGTACTTGAGGACGCTGCGGGTGTGGGACAGCCCCCGGGCACGAGCCGCCACGACGTAGGGCTTGCGCAGCTCGTCCAGCAGGTTGGCGCGCATGATCCGGATCATCTGCGCGGTGCCCGCCAGGCCGAGGATGAGCGCGGGCAGCGGGAGGTGCTGCATCAGGTCCCACAGCTTGTCCAGGCTCCACGCCGCGTCGGCGTACTCGACCGAGAACAGGCCGCCGATGTTGGCGTCCAGCAGCACAAACCCCAGGTACATCAGCACCAGGGCCAGCATGAAGCTCGGAACGGCCAGGCCGATGAAGCCGATGAAGGTAAAGACGTAGTCGCCGAGGGAGTACTGCCGGATGGCCGAGTAGATGCCGATGGGCAGCGCGACGATCCAGGTGAAGACCACCGCGGACAGCGACACCATCAGGGTGAGCCAGATCCGGTCGCCGATGACGTCGAGGACCGGTCGCCCCCACTCCATCGACATCCCGAAGTTCCCCTGGACCGCCAGCCCCACCCACTTGAGATACTGGACGTAGACCGGCTGGTCCAGGCCGTACAGAATGCGCAGGTTGGCGGCCTCCTGCTCGGAGAGCAGCGTCCCCATCGCCTGCATCTGGGCGATGTACGCGCTGACGTAGTCACCCGGCGGCAACTGGATGATGGCAAACGACAGCATCGAGACCGCCCACACCGTCAGGACGGACAGCAGCAGACGGCGCACGATGTAGGACAACATGAACTGACGACTACTTGAAGAAGTAAGTCGCGGGGTGCGAAGCGCCCGGCGTCCTGGTGTTGCGGTTAATGCTCAGTCGGTCCGGGACGTTCCCCACGTTGGTCTTGGCCACACGCACGCCCAAAATCGCCGGGCCAAGGCCCACCGTGCCGATGGTCCACTGCTGGTCGACGTGGATGCGCCACAGTTCCTGGCCCGCCTTGATCCGGTCTTCGGTTTTCAGCCCGGCGGCCGACCGGAACAGCTCCATCGCCCGCAAGAGCTGCGGGTCGACGGGCTTCTTGCCGGACGCGCCATTGGTGGCGTACCACTTCCCGAAGAGCGGAGCGACGATGGAGTCCGAGTAGTTCGGGATCACGGTCCAGGTGCTGATGAACGGGATCTCGGTGCCGGTGTTGCCCCAGTGGAGGACGAGCTGGTGCTCGTTGGCAGGGATTCGCTTGCTCAGCAGCAGGCTCCGCTCCTGCTCCACCACGTCGGCGTGGATGCCGATCTTCTTCCAGTGCTCCTTGACCATCTCCGCGATCTGGGTGAGTGGCAGGAAGGCCGCACCGACGTCGGCGACCTCCAGGCGCAGGCGGCCCTTCCCATCCGTCCGCAGACGGTAGCCCTCGGCGTCCTTCTTGTCCAGTCCGATCTTGTCGAGTAGCGCGCTGGCCTGCTTCGGGTCGTAAGTGGACCACCGCGTCCGGTACTCGGGGCCCGGGTTGTACAGGTTGTTCTCCGCGACTACCGCCGAGCCGGGGGTGCCGACCCCGAGCCAGAACGTCTCGTTCAACTGGTCACGGTCGATGCCCAGGGACAGGGCCCGACGGAAGTCGGCGGTGCTCAGCCACTTGGCGATCTCGGGGTCCCCCTCGTAGGTCTGGTTGGCGTACACGCAGGCGTCGCACCCGTAGTCGGCCGGGTCAAGGTGGACCCTGTAGCCGCCTTTCTCCTGGTTCGCCAACAGAATAGGCAGCTTGCCGAGATCCTCGTGCCTTCCCTGAACGTCGTACTCGCCGGCGGCGGCGCGCAGGTTGAGCACCTCGAGGTTCTCGGCCAGCGTCAGCACGACTTTGTCGATGTACGGCAACTGGTTGCCGTCGGTGTCGACTTCCCAGTAATAGGGATTACGCTCGAGCACCCAGGTGGGCTTGTTGATCGGGGTCGTCGTCATCCAGGGGGTGAGCACCGGGAGCTCGGTGTTCAGTTGCCAGTTGGTCTTGAACCGCAGCAGGCTCACCCAGTTGTCGAAGCCACCGGCCTTGACCTTCTGGTCCAGTTCCTCTTTGGAGACATACTTGGGGTGAAACTGCTTCAGATAGTGGGCCGGCGCGTAGGCCCCCATGAAGGGCCCGTAGGCCGACCCTCCGGCTGCCAGGCCGGCCCCGACCCGGCTGTCTCCCCCCATGATCTCCTCGAACATGAAGTAGGGCTCCGGAAACTTGAACGCCACGGTGAAGTCGTCGACCTTCTCGACTGTCCCCGCCTTGCCGTTGATGGACATCTCGGGAGCAGGGACGGGCATCAGATCCTTGTGGGAGTAGAGGTCCGTAAACCAGAACATGACGTCGTCGGCGGTGAAAGGCGTACCGTTGGACCACTTCAGGCCCTTGCGCAGAGAGAGGGTGAAGGTCTTGCCGTCGTCGCTCATCTTCCAGGCTTTGGCGACGCTGGGCATCACCTTCGCGCCGGTGTAGTCTGAGAACAGGAGCCGGTCCGACGAGACGACCCGGTTCATGTTCTCGCCGTCGGCCGGCCCGGTGAAGCCTCGGCGCCACGTGCCGCCGTACTTGCCGATCTCGCGTAAAGGCTTGATGACCAGGGGCTCGTCCGGCAGGCGCTTCTCCACTGGCGGAAGCTTCCCGGCCTTGACCAGATCCGCCAGCACAGGCGCCTCTTTGAACGTCTTCGGGTACTGGGCTGGATCCGTGATGAGCGTTGGCCCCTCGAGCTTGCCGATGAGGTTGGCGCCCAGCTTTGGCTGAGCCGGCTTCGCGGTGGCCGCGGGCTTGGCCGGAGCCTGGGTGGCTGCCGCCGCGGGCTTGGCCGGCGCCGCAGTAGGCGCCGCGGCGGGCTTGGCGGCCGGCGCCGGAGTCGGGGTGGGTGCGGCGGCCGCGGGTTTGGACTCGGCTGGCTTGGCGGGAGCGACGGTTGGCGTGGGGGCGACGGACGGGCCACAGGCGGACAGGATGGCTGTGCTGGCCGCACCAAGGGCAGCTGCTCTCAGGAACCTCCGGCGGTTGGTAAGCTTCCGAACAGGCATCTCGATCTTCCCCTCCATCTCCTTTTTCAGTGCGCGGCAGTCGGGTCGAAGTTGTGAAACATGATGCACCAGCGTGCCGCAGGGACTATATAGAGGACAGTCGGGCTGTCAATAGCTGGCCTATCGCTTATCGCCAGGCAGCAGACCCTTGGCAAGCTCGGCGAACCGTTGTATGATGGGCTCGGCATTTTTCTTAGGCTGATCTTAGGTCAGTCTTAGCTGGCGCTTAGCTTCACAAAAGGGAGGTTTGGTGTGGCTTGCTCCGATTGTGGGTACGACACGGCGCACCGCTTCTACGCCGGGCGGCGGGTGATGATCACCGGCGGCCTCGGCTTCGTCGGCAGCAACCTCGCCTATCGCCTGGTCGAGCTGGGCAGCCCGGTGCTGCTGGTGGATGCGCTCCTCCCCGACCAGGGAGGCAATCTGTTCAACGTCTCCGCCATCCGCGATCAAGTGCACCTTCGGATCGCCGACCTGCGGGATGCCTCGACGATGGCTGACCTCGTGCCGGAGTGCGAGGTCATCTTCAACCTGGCCGGCCAGGTGAGCCACATCGACAGCATGCGCGATCCCCTGGCCGACCTGGAGATCAACTGTCGCGGGCCGCTGGTCCTCCTCGAGGCCTGCCGCCTCCACAACGGCGGCGTCAAGGTCGTCTATACCAGCACCCGGCAGATCTACGGCCGCCCGGCCAGCCTGCCCGTCGCCGAGACTCACCTCAAGCAGCCGACCGACGTGAACGGCGTCAACAAGATGGCGGGTGAGTGGTATCACCTGGTCTACAACCGCGTCTACGGCATTCGGGCCACGTCGCTGCGCCTCACGAACACGTACGGACCTCGCCAACTGATGATGCACAACCGCCAGGGGTTCATCCCCTGGTTCATCCGCCGCGCGCTCGAGGGCGCGGAGATCACGCTCTACGGAGACGGTAGCCAGCTTCGCGACCTCACTTTCGTCGACGACGCGGTGGAGGCGCTTCTGCTCGCCGGGGCGAACGAGGCCGCCAACGGTGAGGTGTTCAACCTCGGCGGCGTCACACCGATCACGCTACGCGACCTGGCCGGCCGGATCGTCGAGCTGGCCGGAGGCGGTTCGGTTCGCTGCGTTCCCTGGCCCTCGGAGAAGAAACCGATCGACATCGGCAGCTTTTACGCCGACTACTCGAAGATTCGCCGGGTGCTCGGCTGGGAGCCGAAGGTGGACGTGACCGAAGGGCTTCAGCGCACCATCGCCTACTACCGGGCGCATGGGCGTCACTACTGGCCGACGGTGCCGGAGATGGCGAGAGACCATGACCCTGTTCCGCTTCGTGCGTAGCGAATTGCTGTTCACCCCGCGGTTTCTGCTGGCTTACGCACGCATGGTCGGGCGCTTTGTGGGGCGGGGGCCGTTTCTCCCCGCAGCCCTCTTCCTCGCCTGCGCGCTCGTCCTATTCGGGAACGCCATCGTGGATCGCCGGATCTATGCGGAGGCGGATACACTCACCTATTACGTCCCCCTGGCCCGCCGCATTGACGATGCGCTCGCCCGGGGCCGTTTTCCCCTCTGGACGCCCGACATCTTCGGGGGTCACCCGCTCTTCGCAGAGAGCGAGGGGGCTATGCTCTACCCCCTCAACCTGGCGGCCTGGATCCTCCTCCCGGTCGACTCGGCGGTGATCGTCCTCCGGGTGCTCCGGTTCTTCCTGGCCAGCCTGTTCATGTATGCCTTCGGCAGGGCCGTCGGGCTCTCTCGATCCGCGGCGACGGTGGCCGGCCTCGTCTTTGCGTTCGGGAGCTTCCTGGTCGGCCAGATCCACCACAAGAACCTGGTCGACGCCGCCATCTGGCTGCCGCTGGTGCTCTGTCTGGTCGAGCGGGGGCTCCAGTCCGCCGGCGCCCGTCGCTGGCGGTTCTTGCTGCTGGGTGGCCTCGCCTTCGCGACGCAACTGCTCACCATCCACGTGAACCCGATCTTGATGACATTCCTGCTCCTAGTCGCCTATGTCGCCGCGCGCATGACGTTCTTGCGGGGCGAGCGAGGAACCCCCACCATCGCTCCCCCTCTCCCTCTGGAAGAGGCACCAACAGTCTGTCAGGACGGTTCGTGGGGTGAGGGCGTGACGATGGGCGGCTGTCGTACCAGCGTGGATCGCAGGAGAGTTGGGGCATCGCAGGCACTCTGTCGCCTGCTCTCCGGCCTTGCCGCCACAATGGTCGTCGTCATCGTCGGGATTGGCGTGGCCGCGGTGCAGTTGCTGCCGCTCTATGAGTTGAGCACGTTCTCGTTCCGCGGTCGGCCTGTCACCCACGAGTTCGCGACCTCGTTTGCGCTGCCGCCGCCGAACCTCCTGACGCTGCTCTTCCCGTACTTCTTTCGGGATCCGATCCGCCCCTGGACGCTTCCGGACTCGACCAATCCAGCCATCGCCCTCTTCCCCGATTTCTTCCGCGATCCGGCCGGCGCCTACTGGTCGCCGTGGTTCCGCTGGGACACGACGTTCTACGCCGGCATTGCGCCACTTCTCCTGGCCATCGTGGCGATCGGGCTCACGCTGGCGCAAGCGGTTCGGGCCCCCCGGGAACCCCGCCACTCGTCCGAAACGCCGCGGCTACCCGAACGGCCGTCCGAACTGTCAGGGCCGGTCGTACCGTCCCGCTGGGTGGTCTTCTTCAGCGGCGTCCTGGCCGCGAGCGTGCTCCTCTCGCTCGGCGACCACTCGCCGGTGAAGGTGTACGCCCTCGTCTGGCAACTCCCGGTATTCTCATCGACTCGGATGCCCTCCCGCTACACCTTCCTTGCCCTGTTCGCGCTGGCTGTCCTCGCCGGTCTCGGTCTCCACGGCCTGGAGCGGCTCCTCTCCCGGTCCGCGCCCGTATCGGGGCGAGGGGCGGCTACCTCACCCCCTGTCCCTCTCCCCGTCCTTGGCGCGCTCGCAAGAGGAAAGGGGGAAGCCTTTGACGGGCGGCCGAGGCCGGTGCTCTCCCGCCTGCGGTGGATCCTCCTGGTGCCGACGGCGCTGGGGTTGGCGACCGTGGCGGCCTTCTGGCTATTGCGCGAATGGACCATGGCCGATCCCCAGGCGGCCCGCGCTCTCCTGGCGCCGTACCTGGCGCTGCGGGGGCAGACCCTGTTGAGCGGCCGGCCGCAGGATCCCCTCGCGTCGCTGTCGGCCTCGCTCGATCCACTCAGCCCATGGACTCAGCGATCTTTCGCCTGTCTGGGTCTGGCGCTGTTGCTTCTCTGGGCCTGGTATCTACTCCGCCGGCCCGGACTCCTGTTCCGGACAGGGCTCGTCCTGGTGACCGCGGTGGATCTCCTTTTCTTCGCCCGTGACTTCCACCCGCGCGTCCCCCTGGAGTCCATTATCAGCGACGGGCCGGCCGCACGCTTTCTGGTCGAGCGCGTCGATCGGCTCCACCGGGTTGGCACGCTGTGGCCGGTCTGGGAGACCGGTCCGAACCGACTGCTGCCGTGGCGGATCGCCGAAGCGAATGGCTATAGCTCGCTCCTGCCCGACCGACACGGCGCCTACATGGACAAAGCCAATCAGCTCGACAACCGGCTGCTCGACGTCATGGGCGTCCGGTATCTGATCGTCCATCGTCAGCACGTGCCCTGGCGGCTACAGTCCAGCCAACCCATCTTTCAGGATCCCGAAGTCGCCATCTTCGATCGCCCCAGCGCTCTCCCGCGCGCCCTCGTCGTCAGTCGGGCCACATTCGCACCCGGGCCGGCTGAAGCGCTCCGTAGTTTGGCCCGCTACGACTTCGATCCGCTCCGCGAGATCGTCGTGGAGGACCAGGCTGCCCTGAGCTGGACCCAGGGCACGCAGCCGGCAGAGCAAAGTTCCCCGGCCGACGTGCTCGACTACAGCTCCGAGCGCATCGTGGCCCGGGTGCGGCTCGGGCGCCCGAGTTTCCTCTTTCTGGCCGACACGTATTACCCCGGCTGGCGAGCCTTTGTCGATGGGGAGGAGCGCCCGGTCTATCGGGCCAACTACCTGTTCCGGGCAGTGCCGGTGCCCCCTGGAGAGCACACCGTCGAGTTCATCTTCGATCCGCTCTCCGTCAGGGTCGGCGCGGCCCTCAGCACCCTGTCGCTTGTCACCCTCGCACTCGGCCTGGCGGCCACGTTTCGCCGGGGGGCGCATACCGGCTCCACCCGTGGCAATCCGCTCGACTGATCGCTGCCCAGTCTGGTAGACTCGTGGGGTGGCGCTCGCCCCTCAGTGGGCAGTGGGGGCAGGTGCCAGCCCCCGTCGATTGTGCGGTGCACGCCGCACTACAGGTGGCTCTTGTGCGGTGTAGCGATCTATGCAGCGACCAGCAGAGTCCTCGGACGGGCTGACGCGGTGACGAAGTCCGGGGGTCAAGATGTCCGTCGACCACACGTCCGGGCGCACCTGGCCGCGCGTCGCGCCGTCCTTGGCGCGGCCATACCCGTCCTGGCGGTTGCAGTGGCGCTGGTCTGGCGGCTCACCGCCCTGGCAGTGGTGGCCGGCGCAGGAGGTCCAATGGTCGGTCGGTGGGTTCCCCTGAGTGAGCTGGAATGGCAGGAGGGGAGCACGGGATGGGTTGGCGTGGCCAACCAGAGTCACCCAGCGCTCGATCGCTCTTTTGCTGGCGGCCCACTCCGCATCGGGGGCCACACCTTCGCCTCGGGAGTGGGAACTTATCCGGTGTCCGAGATCACCTACCGTCTCGACGGGCAGTACAGTCACTTCTCGGCCTGGATCGGCGTCGACGACGCGACGTCGCCGGGCCCCGATGGCGCGCGCTTTCTGGTCTTCGTCGACGAGGTGCCGCGTTACCAGAGCGACGTCCGGCGGCCCGGCGATCTCCCCGCCCAGATCGAGATCAACGTGGTGGGGGCAAGGACACTGCGCCTGGCGGTCGTCGACGTCCGCCCGACCGACGCTCCGGTCTACGCCGACTGGGCCGATTCTCGCCTCCTTCAACCCGTCCTCGGAACACCGGTGACGGACCTCGCGTGGGAGAGGCAGGTCCAGGACGACCACGCGCGGCGCGCCGTCCAGAACGACCGGGACGAGGGCAAGCTGGCAGAGCGGAGCGCCGCTCTCCTGGCCGATGTCGAGAGGCTGCTTGGGGCCGCCGATCGGAGCGACGTGCAGGTGGTCCACGAGCCAGCGGCCGGCTGGCTGGCGCTCGGAAACGAGCGGCTGCTCGTCGTCCTCGACATCGACGGCGTGGCGCGTGGCCGGCTCGCTTTTCTGGATCGACGGACCGGCCGATTGGTTTTCGACTGGGTGAGCCCGGCCCTGGCGGCCAGCCGCTCGACCATACCAATGTACCGGCTCGCCACTGACGCCGAGCCCGGCCGCTGGTCAGTGGAGGCGATCGATAGTGAGCCGTTTGGCCGGGGCCAACAGGTTGTGGTCGACTATCCGCTGCGCGACCACGAGGGCACCGTCGGCCTTCGACTCGCGCTGTTCGCCGGCCAGCCATACTTCCTCTACGAGCTGTCCGTTCGCGGCCGGATCGCCGCGGCGGAGCTGCGCTTCCACTTCCTGGAGCCCTCGGTGGGTGAGGTTGTCCTCGGCGACGGGGCCGAGTACGTGACCGACTTCAGCCGGCTCCGGCATGCCGCTGTCCGGGATGACGGCCTCCTCCGGCGGGAGAGCATCGGTCCGGGGAAGCCCCTCTTCCTCTGGAGCGAGCGCACCGCGCGGGGCCTGCTCCTGGCGGCGTTGGACGAAACGCGTGGCTCGACTCACTTCGCGGTGGAGCGTCGCGCGGGCCGAGTCGTCGGCGCTGTTCTCCTGGCTACCGGGCCTCGGCGCGATGCCACGACCCCCGGCGAGGTCATCTCGCCCCGCCTGTACGTGGAGCTACCGCCGAGCATCGACCTGCGCCAGACCCACGCGAACTTCAAGCGGATCTCGGCCGCTCTTTACCCACCCGCGCCGCTGCCTGTCTGGGCCAGGTACCAGTGGATCTCCTGGTACGCCTTCAACGTCGGCATCGACGAGGAGAACTTGCGCGCCCAGATCGACTCCCTCGCCCGGAACCTGGCCGACCTGGGCCCGTGGAACATCCTCGTCGACGCCGGCTGGTACGTGGCGGAGGGGCGGGACGGTGCGGATTGGCGCAACGTCGACCGCGACAAGTTCCCTTCCGGCTTGCGTGCGCTGGTCGACTACGCCCACAGCCGGGGCATCCGCGTCGTCGGCTACCTCTCCACGCCCTACCTCGACAGCCGGGAGCGCCCGGGCGATTGGCTTGGGCTCCGACGGGTCATCGAAGAGCACCGCGACTGGCTGATCGAGCTGGGAAGCGATGAGGCCCGGCAGAGCTTCGCCTTCGACTTCGCCAACCCGGAGGTCCGCGCCTACTGGGCCGCGGTGATCCGTGATCTGCTGGTCGAGTACGACGTGGATGGGATCAAGATCGACGGGCTGGGCAACGCGGAGGGAGCCCAGTTGGCGCCCGGCGAGGTGGACTTCTTCGGCCGGGTCGAGGCGGTCGCCGACCAGACGATGGACATCTACCGGTTCATCTCTGGCCAGGCGACCGGCCTGAAGCCAGACGTGTACCTCCAGACCGGCTGGCTCACGCCCACGCTCGCCCACCCCTACGCCCACACGTTCTGGTACGGCGACGACTACCCCGCCTTCAGCAACGCCTATCCGTTCCCCGGGCTGCGCGAGCACGTGGATTACGCGATCGTCCAGCGCCAGCTCCTCGGCCAGCGCGCGCATATGGGGAACATCTACGACGACCCGAACGGCTCGACGATCAACCGCTGGTGGCTCGGCGCGGGCCTTGCCCTGGGAACCAAGGTCGCCCTGAGCTTCGACCTGACGAGCCTCTCGCCGGAGGATCTCGCGGCCTATCGAAGCCTGCTGGTCCACTACAACGCGTTTACCGGCGAAACACGCTTCGGCCCGGGCCTGTACCCCGACTACTTCGCCACGACCGTCGGGGGCACCACCTATCTGGGGCTGATCAATCGGGATGATCACCCCCGGACGATCTCTCCCTCGTTTGTCGAGCTGGGGCTGGACGAGGGTGCCATCTACACCGCGTTCGACGTGGAGGAGCAGCGCTTCTTTCGGGTGCTGGCGGAGCTGCCGGTCGAGCTGGCCGGCCAGAGCTTTCGCCTCATCATCCTGCGCCGCGATCCAGGGGTCATCTGGACCGACAGTTCCTTCAACGTCCGGTCGATCCCCCGAGGGCTCGAGATCGCGGTACGGGGACCCACCAGCATCCCCGGAGACCTACACCTGGCGGTACCCGAGCCGCGCTCCGTCAGCATTGACGGCCGACCCTCGCCACCGGCGTCGCCGGGCGGCGTGAGCTGGCGCGGCCACTGGTACGACGCCGAGGCTGGCGTCCTCCAGCTGCGGTACTCCCATCGGCTGCCGCACCGGATCCGGGTGACCTTCGGGTAGCAGGTCGGCAGGTATCAGTGCAAGCTAACGGTGTCTCCGGCCACAGTGACCTTGCCTACCATTCCTGCTTCTTTGTGCCCGGGGAAAGTGCAGACGACCTGGTAGCTGCCCGAGCTCGTCGGCGTGAACACAACCATCTCGGTCTTGCCGGGGTCGGCGTTGATGTGCACTTTGGCCTCAGATGCGTGGTGGTCCGCTTCGTCCGCGTGATGGTCAGCCTCGTCCGCCTGGTGGTCGTCAGCTTTCGCCTCCTTCGCGCCGTGCGAGTCGGCTTCCTGGTGGCCCATCTCCTCGTGCATGTCAGCCCCCATCCCGGCGATGACGAGGTCATGGGGAACCTTGCCATCGTTCCGGAACACCAGCCGTACGGGCTGGCCTGCCGTGAGCTGGAACGTCGCCGGCTCGAAGCGGAAGTCGGTCCCGACCACTCGAAGCTCGCTCGGCGTCTTCCCGCTCGTCGCCTCGTCGCCTGCCGCCGCGCGTTGCCCGGTCGCGCCACCTGTCCCGCAGGCAGTCAGCGCCAGGCTGATGACCATAGCCCCACCCACAATCAGCCGTCCGCGATGTCGCCAATCCATTGTGCTCTCCTTTCCTGATCAACTCTTCCTCGCTGCCCGTGTCGATACGCATTCCGGCCGCCGATGCGAGATCGGTGGCCCGCCCGCCACTTGGAGGGAGAGGCTCTGGGGGACTCCCCCAGGCCCCCGCCCGCACGGGGTTCCGGCCGCCGATCCCCTCTCGGTGGCCT
>JACPQP010000381.1 GCA_016190465.1 Chloroflexota bacterium | reverse complement strand
GGAGAGAGGAGGGAGGGGGGACGCGGGGTCGCTCCTCCCCCTTCTCTCCTCCCTCCTCCTCGCCGCCGTTTGCACTCATCACTCGTCGTACCGGCGCAGGACGAGCGTGGCGTTGTGTCCGCCAAAGCCGAGCGAGTTGCTCAGCGTCACGTCGACCGGCATTCGCCGCGCCTGATGCGGCACGTAATCAAGGTCGCAGTACGGGTCGGGGTGGGTCAGGTTGATCGTCGGGGGAACGACGTTGTGCTGGATGGCGAGCACGCAGAAAAGCGCCTCCACTGCGCCCGCCGCGCCGACGAGGTGCCCGGTCATCGACTTGGTCGAGCTGACCGCCAGCCGGGGGGCGTGGTCGCCGAACACGGCCTTGATCGCCGCAGTCTCGGCACGGTCGTTCAGTGGGGTCGAAGTGCCGTGGGCGTTGATGTAGTCCACCTCGGGCGGCTGGAGGCCAGCCTCGTCGAGGGCCAGACGCATTGCCAGCGCCGCGCCCGCGCCGCCCTCGGCGGGCGCCGTGACGTGGCAGGCATCGGCCGTGGCCCCGTAGCCGACGACCTCGGCCAGGATCGGCGCTCCGCGCGCTCGCGCGTGGTCCAGGTCCTCCAGGACGAGGATGCCGGCCCCCTCGCCGAGGACGAACCCATCGCGCTCCGCATCGAACGGCCGGCTGGCGCTCGTGGGGTCGTCGTTCCGAACGGAGAGGGCCCGCATCGAGTTGAATGTGCCCACGCCAATTGGCACGATCGGCGCCTCGGTGCCGCCGGCGATCATGGCCCGCGCCTGGCCGCGGCGAATCGCCTCGAACGCCTCGCCAATTGCGTGCGCGCCGCTCGCGCAGGCCGAGACGGTGCCGAAGTTCGGGCCGCGCATCCCCCAGAGAATGGCGATCTGCCCGGCCGCGATATTCGCGATCATCATCGTGCACAGGAAGGGACTGAGGCGAGACGGACCACGCTCGAAGAGCACCTTGAACTGCTGGGAAAGCGTCTCGATCCCGCCGATGCCCGACCCGACGATGGCGCCGACCTGGTCCGCGTTGGCGGGGGTGATCGCGAGGCCCGACTGCGCCAACGCCTGCGCCGTGGCAGCGATCGCCAGATGGCTGTAACGGTCCATCCGGCGCGCCTCTTTGCGATCGATGTACGCGGTCGGATCGAAGTCCTTCACCTCGCAGGCGATCCGGGTCTCGAAGCCGGTGGGATCGAAGCGGGTGATGTACCCCGCCCCGGAGCGACCGGCCAGCAAGGCCTCCCATGTCGACGAGACGTCGAGCCCAACTGGCGTGACCGCCCCCATCCCTGTTACAACCACACGCGCCACTTGCTGCTCCCGCGCTCTTGAGTGGCTGCATTATAGCGAACCGCAAAGCGCCGGACAACCCACGATAGGCTTGACGCCGGTCCGATCCGCTGCTATACTACGAGAAACCCAGTAAGTCGATCTAGTTAGTCGAGTTTGCGGGTGAGGGGTTGGGCTTGTCCGACCGGCTCCCTTCGATGACCGGAGCCTAGCGATGACTGGAGACCAGCAGTGATCCTCAGCGAGATATCGACCCGCCAGAGCGCCACTCGTCCCTCGCCGTCCGCCCTCTTCCAGAGGGAGAGGGAGACCGGGCCGCTGGTCCGACTCCGGGCCGGCGCGCAACCGGTCACCCCGGCCGAGGGTGCGGCGAGCAGACTGCTGATCGAGCGCGGGTCGCTGTCGCTCGCCGAGTTGCGTCGCTTCCTCGCCGATCACCTCCTGTCCGAGGAGCAGCGGCAGGGCGGGTGGGCCGTCGACGTCGGGATCTGGGGCTCCGGTCTTTTCCAGCGCGAAGCGGACCGGCTGATCGCCGGCTGGTCCGGGCGCTTGCTCACGATCGACTGAGAGCAGGAAGCCAACGTCACCCGCCGGCCCCCTCTCCCTCACGAAGACTATCGAAATAACCTCGTGCATATGCCACGCAGACGGCAGGCCTGGCGACTCAAGTCGCGGCTACCGTTACGAAGCCTGCCTGCGCGGGCTATTGGTGCCGATCCAGTCGGCGAAGGCCGACTTCGTAAAGGCAGCTCGCGACTTCAGCGACCGCCCGCCCCGCTCAGGAAGGAAGTCCCCGCGGGATCGCCGAGCACCTCGTCCGATGGCGCCTTCGGGGCCAGACTATCCCGAAACACTGTGCACCAGCCGAGCATTGTGGTACGCTCCATGCAACCTACTCTCGCCCGGATGCATTGAAGGACGCGGGGGCTCACCAGAAAGACACGAAGGACACAAGGAGACGACGGGGTGCAGAGCGGTGCCGACTGACGGTCTGTCGATCTGGGGCGATGTCGTGAGCCTCCAACGGCTGGCGCTGGCGCTGGGCCTGGGTCTGCTGATCGGGGCCGAGCGCGAGCGCGCCGGCAAGGAGATCGGCCTGCGCACCTTCGCCTTCGTCGCCCTGACCGGTGCGATGGGCGCGATGATCGACCCGCTGATGGCCGTCGCGGTGATGGGCGTGGTGGCCCTGCTCGTCGTGTTCCTGAACCTCTACGCGCTCGTCTTCGAGCGTCAGCTCGAGCTGACGACGTCGGCCGCGCTCTTCGTCACGGCGATGCTCGGCATCCTCGCGGGCAGGGGAGAGTTCTTCGTGCCGACGGCGGCCGGCATGGTCACCGCGGCGCTCCTCTTCGGGAAGATGCGGCTGCACGGCTTCACCCTGGGGCTCTCCAACCCGGAGGTGCGGGCGGCGCTGACCTTCGGCATCATCGCCTTCGTGATCTACCCAATCCTGCCGCCCGGCTATGCCGACCCCTGGCAGCTCATCAACCCGCGGGCCGCCTGGCTCACCGTCCTGCTGATTGCCGGGATCGGCCTGGTGAACTACGTGCTGCTGCGGTCGTACGGGCCGCGGGGGCTCACCTACGCGGTCTTCCTCGGTGGACTGGTGAACAGCAGCATCGCCGTGGCCGAGCTGGCCCGGCGACTTCGCGAGTCGACTCCGGGGCGATCTGGCAGCCAGAACGGCGCGCTCGCGCTCCATGGGCTGGCGCTGGCGAACGTGGCGATGCTGCTGCGAAACGGCGCCATCCTGGCGATCCTCGCGCCCTCGGCCCTCGCCAGTGGATTGCAGACAGTCGCCCCGATGGTTGCGCTGAGTATCGGGGTCGTGATGTGGAGCGATCGACGAGTCCACCAGGAGCCCTCACCCCAGCTCCAGCTCGAGTCGCCCTTCTCGCTGCGGTCGGCGCTCTACTTCGGCGCCATTCTCGTCGCGCTGGCGGCGATGGCCGATCTCGCACAACGACAGTTCGGGGACACGGGGTTCTACGTGGTCAGCCTGGCCGGGGGACTCGTCAGCAGCGCGTCGACGACGGCGAGCGCCGCGATCCTGACTGGCCAGGGCAAGCTCTCTCCCGATGTCGCGGGGGTGGGCGTCGCGCTGGCCTCGGCGATGAGCGCAGCCGTCCACGCCCCGATCGTCTGGCGGGCCAGCGAGTCGGCGCACATCGGCTGGCGAGTTGCGCAACTGACCGTGGCGACGCTCGTCGTGGCCACGGTCGGTTTCGTTAGCCAGTCGACTGGCTCGGTCACGCTGGCCGGTGTCTGGCCGTGGAGGTGATCGGGCACGCCGGACAGGCGATCCGCGCCTGGGATCCGTGCATGAGAATGGCCGGGCCGCGTAATGCGGCCATCCATTGGCTGCCAAACCGGATGCTCTTACACCGCCGGGGGCTTGACTCGGCCAAGGTGAGGCGCCACTGAACAGATGTGGGCACTTCCGGCGGTGTGTTGGGCGACGGCTCTAGCCTCTGGCTGAGTGAGCGCGTCCGCCTCCAACTGCGCCTTGGTGTTGACGGTGTTGCAGTTGCAGAGTATCATGCACTTAGTAAACTCGGAGATGCGGTCGGGGCGAACCGGTTGGGTGAGGGCAGCACAGCAAGCCAGAGGAGGTGCGACGGTGGTAGCGCAGCGGCAGGCCGCGCTGGAGAGCGCGCTCGACAAGGCTCCGGTCAGCTTGGTCGATGCCGTGACCCGCACACTCGAGGCCGGTCAGCAGCCGCTGCGCGCCGCCTTTGTCGCGCGCGCCCTCAACGCCCTCCAGCGGCTGGCCCGAGAACTGGACGACCGCGCGCTGGGCGAGGCTGTCAGCTCGCCCTCCGACTACGAGACGCTCCTGCGCGCACTGGAGGCGCCCGGCGCGCTCGAGGCGCTGCGCCGTCAGGACCCGCTGCTCGCGGCCCGGCTCCGGGGGCTGCGGAGCCGCGAGCACCTGCTCACGGCAGAAGGCGAGCCCCTCACGACCGACCTGGCGGCGCAAGCCCTCGGGATCACCCGGCAGGGCGTCGATAAGCGCCGACAGTCGGGTCGGCTCCTCGCTGTGAGCACGGGTCGGCGAGGCTACCTCTACCCGTCCTGGCAGTTCACCGCCGAGGGCGTCCTGCCTGGGCTGGAGGAGGTGATCGCCCTCCTGCGCGAGCACGACCCCTGGATGCAACTCGCCTTCTTCGTGAACGCGAACACGGCGCTGGCGGGCGAGACGCCGCTGGCCGAACTGAGCCGGGGCAACTCTGAGGCCGTGAAGCGGGCGGCCCGGCTCTACGGCGAGCAAGTTGCCGTCTAGCAGCCTGTCGGGGAGAACGATGCTCTCAACCGGGCAGGCTATGGTAAACTGGTGCGTATGAGCAGAACGTACAAGACCGTTGACTACCAAGCGACCCTTGATGTGGCAGTCCGACTGGGCGACTGTTTGCCGCCGGATCACCTGGCGCGCTTTGTTGTGGATGCGGTCGCCCAGCTCGACCTGTCGCCCATCTCTGCCCGTTACGGCTCGCGCGGCGGTGAACCCGACGCCCCCGAGATCCTGACCGGGCTCCTCTTCTACGGTTATGCGACCGGTGTGTTCAGCTCCCGCAAGATCGAGCGTGCCACATCCGAATCCGCGCCGTTCCGCTTCATCGCCGGGAACTTGCACCCGGATCACGACACGCTGGCGACCTTCCGCAAGACCTTCCTGCCCGAGCTCAAAGCGCTCTTCGTGGAAATCCTGCTGCTGGCTCAGATGGTGGGGGTGCTGCAACTGGGCCGGATCAGCCTCGATGGCAGCAAGATTCACGCGGATGCCGCGAAGAGCAATGCCGTGAGCGACACGCGGTTGCTGGAGATCAAGGCGAAGTTGGAGGCTGAGGTCGCGGAGTTGCTGGCCCTGGGCGAGCAGGCCGATCGCGGCAAGCTGCCCGATGGGTTGGTGGTCAGCGACGAAGTTGCGCTGCGCCAAGCATGACTGACGCGCCTGGCGGAAGCCAAGGCGGTGATTGAGGCCCGAGCCAAGGAGCGCGATGCGGCAGAGCAAGCGGAGTACGAAGCGAGGGTGCGGGAGCGGGAGGAGAAAGCCTGCAAGAGCAGGCGCGGAGAGGGGGAGCCGCCATCCCCCTCTCCGCGTCGGACTCACTCAGGAGCGGCGGGCAGGGGGGTGACGTCAACCCTGGCCCCGCAGGTGCGCCCGCGAGAGGAGTTCGGTCGCGTCCAGGATCGTGTAGCGGTAGCCCTGCTCGGTCAGGAAGAGCTGACGGTTGGCGCCGAAGTCCTGCTCGGAGCTGTCCCGCGTCACGATGCTGTAGAAGCGGGCCTGCCCGCCGTCCGACTTTGGCCGCAGCACCCGGCCGAGTCGCTGCGCCTCCTCCTGGCGACTGCCGAACGTGCCCGAGATCTGGATGGCGACGTTCGCATCGGGCAGGTCGATGGCGAAGTTGGCCACCTTCGACACCACCAGCAGCTTGATCTTTCCTGCGCGAAACTGCGCGTAGAGACGCTCGCGCCGCGCAAACGGCGTCTTCCCGGTGATGATCGGCGCGTCGAACATCGCCGCCATGTGCTCCAGTTGATCAATGTACTGGCCGATGATGAGAACGTTGTCGTGGCGATGCATCGCCACGAGCCGACGGATCACCTCGTCCTTGGCAGGGTTGGTCGCCGCGATCCGATAGCGCTCGTTCGGGTCTTCGGCCACCGCGTATTCCAGGCGCCGGTCGGCGTTCATCGCCACCCGAATCTCCCAGCAATCGGCGGTCGCGATCCAGCCCTGCCGCTCGAGCACCTTCCAGGGGACGTCCGCCTTCTTTGGCCCGATCAGCGAGAAGACATCGTCCTCACGCCCATCCTCGCGAACCAGCGTCGCGGTCAGACCGAGGCGCCGGCGGGCCTGGATCTCGGCGGTGATCCGAAAGACCGGGGCGGGCAGCAGGTGCACCTCGTCGTAGATGATGAGACCCCAGTCGTGGCCGGTGAAGAGCGAGAGGTGCGGATAGT
>JACPQP010000402.1 GCA_016190465.1 Chloroflexota bacterium | reverse complement strand
GTTCACCTGCGTCCCGGGAAGGTCCAGGAAGGGCGGAGCCCGTCCTGGCGGGGTTTGGGGTGTCCCCAAAACCATCAAAAACTTTCTGATACCTACTTCGTCGCTGGCGGCGCGGCGCATGAATGCGCCGCGCGCGCTACAGCCGGCGCGCGATGACGACCAGCTTCTCGCTCGCCGCCTCGTACGGACCGAGCTCGTAGTCGCCGTAGACGCTCTCGACCCGGAAGCCTGCCTGGGCGAGGAGAAGCTCCGCTTCGCGGCAGTAGAGGTAGCGCAGACGGAACGGGGCGACCGTCCGTCGGACGTGACCGTCCGGGGTGATGAGATCGTACAGGAAGGTGACGTCGACGACCTGCTGCGCGGTGTCGACCCGCTGGCTGCGCAACTTCAGCAGCATTTCGCCGGCGGTGCCATAGGGTTTGGTGTACTCGTGGATGAGCTGTCCAGCCGAGTCCCCGATCACCGTCGCCTCGGGATTGGGCAGGTCGAGCGACAGCAACCCGTCGGGGGCGACGTGAGCGCGCAGCCGCTCGAGCGCCGCGAGTTGGTCGTCTGGCGTTGTCAAGTGGGTAAAGGAGTTGAGCGCCACAAAGGCGAGCGGGAAGGTGCGGCCCAGGTCGAAGGCGCGGACGTCGGCCTGGATCAGCCGGGCGCGCGACAACAAGCCGGCCTGTCGCAGCTTCTCGCGCGCGATGTCGAGCATCGCCGTCGAGACATCGATTCCCACGACCTCGAACCCCGCTCGCGCCAGCGGGACCAGGAGCCGGCCCGTTCCGCACGCCACTTCGAGGACCGGTCCGCCAGTCCGTTTGGCCAGCGCGACGTAGAACGGGATGTCGTCGACCACCGTGGCAGTATCGGCATCGTAGAACGGGGCGAAAACGTCGTACTCACTCACCCCATTGCTGCCGTGAGGCGGTCGAACTGCGGCTTGAGCGCGGGGTAGAGGTCGCGGTAGATCGGGTAAAGCTGCGCGTAGGCGGCCTGGGCGGATGGGACCGGCCGGATCTCCGAGGCGATCTGGAGCGTCGCGTCGCACGCCGTTTCGACCGAGGTGAAAACGCCCGTGCCGACAGCGGCCAGGAGCGCCGCGCCGAACGCTGGCCCCTCGGTCGCCGTAAGGGTCACCCCGCTGCGCCCGAATACGTCCGCCTGGATCTGCCGCCACAGCCGGCTGCGCGCCCCGCCTCCGGAGAACCGCACCTGCTCAACCGCGATCCCCATCTCGTGGAGGATCTCCAGCGAGTCCCGTAAACTGAAGGCCACGCCCTCGAGCACCGCCCGAATCACGTGCCGACGGTCGTGGCGGGCAGTCAGTCCGAAGAGGACGCCCCGAGCGTTCGCGTCCAGGTGAGGTGTCCGCTCGCCCATCAGGTACGGGAGGAAGATCAGTCCCTCGCTGCCTGGCTCGACGGGCGTCGCCTCCGCCGTGAGCAGCTCGTAGGGGTCGTGGCCGATCCATCGGCCCACGGTCTGCTCGGGCGCGCCGAAGTTGTCGCGTAGCCAGCGGAGCGAGAGGCCAGCGCCCTGCGTCACACCCATCACGTGCCAACGCCCCGGCACGGCGTGGCAGAAGGTGTGCACGCGCCCGAGCCGGTCGCGGTTCGGTCGCTCGGCGAAGGCGAACACGACGCCGGACGTGCCGATCGTTGAGGAGATGACGCCAGGCCGGACGATGCCGTTCCCGATACCTCCGGCCGCCTGATCGCCGCCGCCGCCGACCACCGGCGTGCCCGGGGCGAGTCCGGTGGCTTCGGCAGCTTTGGGCGTGACCCGCCCTGAGACGACCGGCGACTCGTACACCTCGGGCAGCCAGGCGGGGTCGATGGCCAGCCGCTCCAGCATTTCGGCCGACCAGGCGCGCCGGGCGACGTCGAGCAAGAGGGTGCCCGAGGCATCCGAAACCTCGGTCGCGAACTCGCCGGTGAGCAGGAAGCGGATGTAGTCCTTGGGGAGCAGGACCTTGCGCACGCGCACGTAAGCACCCGGCTCGTGATCACGAAGCCAGACGATCTTGGGCGCGCTGAAACCGGTCAGCGCCGGGTTGCAGGTCAGCTCGATCAGCCGGGCGGCCCCGACGCGCTCGGTGATCCAGTCGCACTCCCGCTGGGTCCGCTGGTCGCACCAAAGGATCGCCGGACGGATCACCGCGTGCTGCGCGTCAAGAAAGACCGTGCCGTGCATCTGGCCGGAGAGGCCGATCCCCTGGACCACGTCGCCGCGGAGGCCGGCCGCGCTCAGCGCGCCGTGCACGGCCTCGATGGTCGCCCGCCACCAGTCGGCCGGGTCCTGCTCGGCCCAGAGCGGACGCGGCGTGTGGAGCGGATACTCGGCGGTCGCCCCACCCAGGATGCGCCCCCGTGGATCGACGACGATTGCCCGAGTCCCGGTCGTTCCGACGTCGATACCGAGCACAACGCCGGAGGGTGTCGTCTGCATCGCTCGCTAGCCTCGACTCCGGTAGACCTCTTCGACGAACGCCTGGTTCAGCCCGAGGGTCTCCAGCACAATCTGGTAGCCGCGCACGGCGTCCTTGCGCGACTTCGCCTCGGCGAGCGCATCGACGTCGATCCGGGCGGCCAGGCTGTCGATGAACTCCCAGGCGAGGATGCTCTGCTTCACGGCGGCCACCTGGTCCTCCGTGTAGGGGAACAGGTCGTAGCCCATCCTCTCGCCATTCGCGCCGTAGCCCACTCGCCGCAGCTCCACGGCCAGCTCCACCGTCTCCATGAAGCGCAGCGCGCCGACCATGTTGTCGTCGTCGAACGTGCCCCAGCCGCTGTTCGCATGCTGGTGGCCGAGCAACCCCTCCATCGCGAGGATGGCGACGTACTCGGCCAGGTTCTCGCCGTTCATGATCAGGTGCTGCCAATCCATGTTCACCTTGACGTTGCGGGTATCGGTGCCCCGCTCGGCGACCTTCCGGATCAGGAAGATCGTCATGCCGATGTCGCGCATGAAGATCTTCATCGCCGGCTCGGAGTTCTTGTGCTCGAGCAGGAACGGCACGCCCCGTGCGTTGCAGTACTCGACGACCCGCTGGATCGCGTCGATGAACCAGCCCCACGAGTCGGCGTAGTTGGTCTGAAACGGGTAGTTGTAGCCCTCGCCGCCGGGCCAGATGAGAAACTTCGCGCCGAGCGCCTGGCACAGATCGATCGCTCCCTCGCAGATCTTGATGGTCTCCTCGCGGAGGGCCGGATCCGGGTTGACGAGCGAGCCGAGCGCGTAGCGCGGGTTGGAGAACACGCCGAGCGGGATCGCGTAGATGTCGGCCTGGCCAAGGGCTCGCCGGATCTGCTCGACGTTCCCCTCGTTGATCTCACCCGGATAGTGGAACTCGTAGCCGTCGACGAGCTTGCCGAGCCCGTCGACGGCCCGCCGGGTGCGGTCGACGACGCTCTCGCCGACCGCACCCGGATGGTAGCCGCCAGACATGAAGCGGGTCGCGTTCGGGCCAAACGCCCAGATCCCAACACTGTTCTTCAGGCGGTTGGTGGCCATGTCTTTCCTCCTGCTCGGCTCCACCAGCTATTCCTCCCTCTCCCCTGGTGGGACCGCCCTCACCCGCTCTCCCCCTCTCCCCGTGGGAGAGGGGCCAGGGGTGAGGGCGGTCCCACGGGGAGAGGGGGGTAGGGGCAGGCCCCCGTGCCTGCCCCCCTCCCTGGCTGCTCTAGCTGTACGTGATGGGCACCCGAGCGCCATTCTCTGCCGACGACTGCTCGATGGCGTCGCAGATGACGTTGGCCCGGTAGCCGTCCTCGAACGTGGCGCCGTAGGGATCGACGGTCTGGTTCTGGACGATCGCCCCGATCAAGTGGGTGAGCTCGTGGACAAAGGTGTGCTCCCACCCGATGATGTGGCCGTGAGGCCACCAGTTGCCCCAGAATGGGTGATGCGACTCGGTGATGAGGACGTCGGTGAAGCCCTGAACGTCGCGCGGCTGGTCGATCGAGTGAAACTCGAGCTCGTTGAGCCGCTCCAGGTTGAAGACGAGCGAGCCCTTTGAGCCGTTGACCTCGATCACCTGGTGGTTCTTGCGGCCGCGGCAGAAGCGAGACGCCTCGAGCGTGCCGATCGCGCCGTTCTCGAACTCGACCAGCGCGGCGAAGGCGTCGTCCACGTCCACCGTGCCAGTCCGACCGGAGCCGTCCCCCAGCGGTCGCTCCTTGATGAAGGTTCTGGTCAGGCCACTCACGCTCTTCGGCTCGCCGACGAGGAAGCGGGCCAGGTCGATGATGTGTGCGCCCAGGTCGCCCAGCACACCGCTGCCGGCGTTCTTCTTCTGGAGACGCCACACCATCGGGAAGCTGGGATCGGTGATCCACTCCTGGAGGTACACGGCGCGGAAGTGATAGATTCGGCCGAGGGCGCCCTGCTCGATGAGCTGACGAGCCTGGCGAATCGCCGGCACGAAGCGGTAGTTGAACGCGCAGGCGTGCTTGATCCCTGCCATGGCCACCGCGTCGCGCATCTGCTTCGCCTCAGCAGCCGTGCGGCCAAGAGGCTTCTCGCAGATGATGTGCTTCCCGGCCTCGGCAGCGGCGATGCAGGGCTCGGCGTGGGCATCGTTCGGCCCGCCATTGTCGAAGAGCTGGATCTCCGGATCCTGGACGAGCTGGCGCCAGTCCGTGTAGTGGCGGGCGAAGCCGTAACGCCGCGCCGCCTCGCTGACCGCCCCCTCGTTTCGACCGGCGATGGCCACCAGACGCGGCACCGCCGGTGGTGGCCACACGATGTACGGCAGCTTGCGGTACGCGTTCGCGTGCGCCTTCCCCATGAAGGCGTAACCGAGCATGCCGACGCCGATGCTCGGCAGGTCGCCAAGCTGGCCTTTTGCGTCGCCCATGGTCACAAAGCCGACTTGCTCAGACATTGCTTCCCTCCGTCGCGCATCGATGTGCTCCATCAGGGTGCTCCATTCCTGGATGGAGCCAGGAATGGAGTCGGGAATGGAGCCAGGAATGGGGTCAGGAACGGAGTCACCGTTCTGGGTGGTGCTATTGTACGGAGAGCGACGCCGCCACGTCAAGCGGCACAACTGACTGACTGACAGGCCATCTACGGGGGCGCTTCCGGCCCGGCCGTGGTGATGACGATCTCGTCGGCGCTGAACCAGCGATGCGCGGCCTCCCACAACTGCTCGCGAGTGAGGCTGTCGATGATCGCTGGATAGTGGTCGAGGTAGTCCAGCCCCAGATTGAACAGCTCGATCCGCTGGAGGATCCGGGCGATCCCGCCGCTCGTCTCGACGGAGAGAGGGAGAGCGCCGGTGAGGTAGCTCTTGGCGTCCGCCAGCTCCTCCTCGTCGACCAGGTGCTCCCGGATGCGGCGCACTTCGTCGCGGATACTCTCGATCGCCCGGTCGACGTTCCGCGGGTTCACCCCCGCCTGCACCGTCCAGGCGGCCGGCCCACGGGCGGCATCGAAGTCGCTGTGGACGTGGTAGGCGAGTCCCTGCTCGTCGCGCACCCGGGCGCCCAGCCGGCCCATCAACCCCAGACCCCCGAGGATCAGATCGGCCGTGTTGAGCGCATAGTAATCCGGGTGCGAGCGCGGGATGGCCGGTCGACCGAGCACGACGTTCGTCTGGGACTTCCCCGGGATGGGGACGTGCTCCCGGATGACCCCCGGCACAGACGACGCGTCGGGCGCGTCCAACGGCGCCGGTGGGCGAACCGCCGACCAATCGCCCAGGGCGCGACTGACCTCGCCGACCGCTTCCTCGAAGAGGGCGTCGCCGACGACCGCCAGGACGAGCCCAGCAGGCTGGTAGTACAACTCGTGGAAGCGCACCATGTCCTCCCGAGTCAAGCTGCCCACCGTCGCTTCGTCGCCCGTTCGCCAGTAGTGATAGGGGTGCCCAGGGGGATAAGTCAGCTCGGCGAAGCGCTTCACGGCCATTGACCGGGTGTCGTTGTGCTGCTCGCGGATGTGGGCGAGCACCTGCCCCCGGAGCTTCTCGATCTGCTCCACGGGAAACGTGGGGTAGCGGAGCAACTCGGCCAGCAGGTCCAACATCCGGGGGAAGTCTTCGCGCAGGCAGCGAAGGCTGACACTGGCCGTGTGCAGGTGGCCCTCGACGCTGATCGATGCCCCGAGCCCATCGGTGAGTTCGTTCATCTCCTCGAACGAGTAGCGGGCAGTCCCCCGGTGAAGCATCCGGGCCGCAAACACGGCCAGCCCGATCTTGTCAGTCGGCTCGACGAGCGACCCGGCCGGGAGATACCCCCGGACGATCACCGCCGGTGTGACCCGGTTCTCCACCCCGAGGACGACGATCCCGTTGGCGGTGACGGCACGCTGGGCCGGGAGAGCAGGGCTCCCCGCCGCTGCGCCGTCGCTGAAGAACGCCGGGCGGTAGGCCGACGCCGTACTGAGTACTGAGTACTGAGTACTGAGTACTGAGTCTGGGGTGTCCCCTGAGCCAGGAAAGACTTCGTGATAGCTACCCAGCGGCGCCGGACCGGCCGGACCCGCGCCGGCCGGTCCCCCCTCGGGGACAAACCAGCCGACTGTGCGGTTGCGCTCGGCGAGGTAGGTTTCGGCGACCCGCTGCACGTCTTCGCGGGTGACCTGGCCGATGCGGTCGATCATCTCGTCGAGCAGACGGTGGCTGGCCACCATCTCCAGGCTGCCCAGCCAGTAGGCCTGGTTGGTCACCCCCTCGGCGGCGTAGACGAGCTGCGCTCGGACCTGCTTCAATGCCTTGGCGATGTCCTGGTCGCTGATGTCCCCGTTGCGCAGACGAGTCACCTCGGCGTCGACGACCCCCTCCACTCGGGCGAGTTCGGTCCCCGGTCGCAGCGACGCCGTGACGCTCAGGAGATAGGGATCGCGGGTGAGGGCGAACGCCGACTCGGCGGAGCTGCACAGGCCCGAGTCCACCAGCGCCCGATACAGGCGCGCGCTGCGCCCGAAGCCGCCGTGCCCCGAGGAGAGGCCCATCGGCTTGGCACCCGACAGGATGCCGTCGAGCACGATGAGCGGCACGATGTCCGGGTCCGAGGCGGCCGGGATGTGGTAGGCAACCTCGAAGTACGCGGTCGGGCCGGGCCGCTGGACGACCACCCGTCGCTCGCCCTGCTGCGGGGGCTCGACCGAGCGCACCGGCCGCGGCTCGGGCCCCGGCGGGATCGGTCCGAAGGCATCTTCGACCTGGCGCAACAGGTCGCTGGTCGCGAAGTCGCCCACCGCGACGACGACCGCGTTGTTGGGGGCGTAGTGCGTCTGGTAGTAGCCATAGAGGTCATCGCGAGTCATGCTCAAGAGGTCGCACCTGGCCCCGATGACCCCCTGGCCATAGGGGTGCACCTTGAACGCGGCGGCGTTGACCTCGTCGCCCAGGTGGAAGGTCGGGTAGTTCTCGCTTCCCTCGCGCTCCGAGATGATCACGGTGCGCTCGCTCGCCACCTCCGCGGGGTCGAAGAGCGAGTCGGCCATCCGGTCCGACTCGATGCGGATGGCCAGCCCGATCCGATCAGCGGGCAGGGTCTCGAAGTAGGCGGTGAAGTCCAGCCAGGTGAAGCCGTTGAGTGTGCCACCGTTCTTCGAGACGGTGCGAAAGACCTCGCCCTTGCCGAGGGTGGGCGTGCCTTTGAAGAGCATGTGCTCGACCCAGTGGGAGATGCCGGTGATCCCGGGCACCTCGTTGCGGGCGCCGACCCGGTACCAGACCCAGAACGTGGCGACCGGCGCGGTGTGGATCTCGCGGGTGAGGATAGTCAGCCCGTTGGGAAGCTGAGTCGACTGGACGACCTGGTTCAACGCTCTCTCCTGCGGGGTACGTGAATCAGCAGTGTTTCTCTCCACATTATAGCACCGCTGGGACGCCTGTCCCGGCGACAGGTCGGCTGGCTCGGGCCACCCTGGCTCTCGTCCAACTGGGTGGTCTGCCTCACCGCGCTGGCGCGCTCGGTCGGTCTCGACTGCCCGCGTTGCCAGCCCCTGGCGCGGAGCTGAGGTCCGCCGTCACCACGATGCGCTGCGTGTAGTCGCGGGTGACCGGGTTCCAGGCTCCGGTACAGGTGATCAGCGTGAGCTGTTCGCGCCTGGTCGGCATCACCACGCTGATATCGTCGTTGGCCACGATCCGCATCTTGCTCACCACGTACGTGAACCAGCCCACCGCTGTCTCGATCCGCACCTCGTCGCCCGGCTTGAGCTTGTCCAGCGATGCGAACACATTGCCGCCGGCGATGCTCTGGACATGCCCGGAGAGTGCCACGTTGCTCCCCTGTCCCGGGTAGGCAGTCCCCTCCAGGTGGCCGGCGACGAACTTGGGGACCTTCCACTCGCCGCTCTGGATCGGCGCCTCGACGACCGGCGCGTTCAGACCGATGCGCGGGGAGACGATGCGCCGTGGGGGGGTAACGGGACGAGGCGTCGGGGTGGCCGTCGGCTGAGGTGTCAGAGTTGCCGTCGGCTGAGGAACCGGGGTGGCGGTGGCCGTAGGAGAATGGGGCACGCTGGGATAGTCCCACTCCAGAGCCACCACGGCCACCGTCGGGAGCGCCGACAGGTCCGCATCGAAGCTATCAGGCAGGCTGGGGGCTGGGGGTTGGGGGTCGAGCCGAGGGCGGCCACGGGGGGCCGCCCCTACCGTAGGGGCACCCCCCTGTGGGTGCCCTGTCGCCTGAGTCGTGTTCTCGGCCGTCCCGGACGCTTGCTGGACCGACGGCTGTTCGGTCCCGGTGGGCGTGGCGATCTCAGGCGCTAGCGCAGCCTCGGCCGGCGTCGGCTCAGCGGCGGCCGCAGCCGGGGCTTCCTCGGAGAGCCCAGCGGCCGACAGCGAGCGCTCGTACTGGTACTGCTCGAATAGCCCGTAACCGTACAGGGCACCGGTGCTGAGCAGAATGAGCAGGCCGCCGACCGTCAGGACCGCCCCGAGGATCCGTCTCACCGCGCTCACCAACGCGCCTCCGGCGAACCCAGCCGCAGGCCGCCAGCACCGAACTTCACCACTAATGGCGACGGGGCACCCACAGGGGGGTGCCCCTACGGTAGGGGCGGCCCCCCGTGGCCGCCCTCGGCCCCCCGTGGCCGCCCTCGGC
>JACPQP010000036.1 GCA_016190465.1 Chloroflexota bacterium | reverse complement strand
TCCGGGAGGCGACTCGCATGGACGGAGCGTGGCCGCCGTGGGCGTTGCCGCCGTAGACCTGGTGGGCGTGCAGGCAGAGCTGCGAGTAGCCAACCCGGCAGTGCTTGCAGCGCCCGCAGCCGAGGTAGTGGTGGACCATCACCCGCTGACCGATCGGGGCCACTTCGTCCGCGACGTCCGGGCCCCGGGCCGCGACGATGCCGCACGGCTCGTGGCCCCCGATCACCAGGCGGTCCGGCGTCCGCTGGCTCCGAGGCGCCCGGTAGGCGTGCAGGTCGCTCCCGCACATCCCCGACGCCCGGATGGCGACGATCACCTCGCCCGGGCCGGGCGTCGGCTCGGGGAACTCGCGCAGCTCCAGCTCGCGCTCGCCGAGGAAAACAACACCGCGCACAGGGTCCCTCCTCACCCGGTGAGCTTCGCCACCGGAAGCCAAGTCAGTACGCCGCCAGTCATCAGCAGTCAGCCGTCAACTGCTTGCTGACGACTACTCTGTGGCGCCCCGACCACCGTGGGGCAACCACGGCTATTGTAGCGGATCCATCGAACCGTTGCGCACTCCGCTGCTTGACAGGTCGCTTCTTCCTGCTACCATGTGCTGAGGACTACTCAGGGATCGGGAGGTGACGATGCACCCTGACTCACTCGTGGGCGTGTGGAAACTGGTGAGCTTCGAGAGTCGGTCTGCGGACGGCGAGGTCGAGCACCTGTTCGGCCGGGATCCCATCGGCCAGTTGATCTACACGGCCGATGGGCACATGTCGGTGATCTTCGGGCAGGCGGGTCGCAACCTGTTTGAGGTTGACGACGTGCGCGGGGGCACGGCGGCCGAGCGAGACCGGGCAATGGGGACCTTCCAGGCGTACTTTGGTCGCTACAGCGTCGGCGAGAGTGAGGTCGTTCACCACGTCGAGCTGTGTCTCTTTCCAAACTGGAAGGGCGTCGACCAGAGACGCTTTTTCCGCCTGGACGGGGACACGCTGACACTGACCACGCCGCCGATGCTGGCGCGGGGCAAGCAGCGCGTCAGCCGCCTCGTCTGGCGCCGGTCGGCGTGATCCGTCGCCGCTAAGGAGTCGTCAGTAATCAGTTACCAGTGGTCGGCAGCGACCGGGACGAACGGGAACCGCAGATGAACGCAGATGAACGCAGATCGTCCGACCAGATATCTGCCGGGCGCATACGCGAGCTACTGCGAATCCCCAGTCGCCTCCTTACTGGACGCGGTGCCCCCTTGGCGATATGCTAGGCGCGTACGCAGTACGAGGAGGAGAGAGCGATGGCCGACTACGTTCCACTCTCGCTATCCGGGCTTTGCAACGCGGGTCTGGCCCTGCTCGGCGCGAACGCGACCGCGCCAATCGGACCACAGTGGTTCCGCGGGTTGCCGTTCCAGATCGCCGCGGACTCGGAGCGCTGCTTCATCGCGTTCGGGGAGGGGGCGGCTGGCGAGCCGGTCACTATCCCGATCAACCAGGTGACGCGGTCGGCGATCGTCGCGCACCGGCTCCTCGAGTCGAAGCTCCAGGAGGGTGGGCCGGTCGGCGAGCCCGTCGCCGAGTACGTCTTTCGGTACACCGATGGGGACGAGATCCGGGTGCCGATCCGCGAGCGCTTCGAGATCGGCGCGGTGCTGCCGGTCTGGGGGCAGCTCCCGTTCCGTGCGGTGCCCGACCAGAACGATGGGCTGGCGCCGCGCTACGAGGGGCGGTTCGAGAGCACTGGCTACCGCCAGACCGAAGCGGTCCAGGCGCGGCCCCTCGGCTACTACCTCTGGGCCTGGCGCAACCCCCGACCGGAGTCGCCGCTGGCGGCGCTCACCATCGTCCCCGCTGGCCCCCGCTTCCTCGTCGCCGGGGTCACGCTGGGCCAGGTCGACGAACACCCCTTCGCCCGCCCGGGCGCGCAGCCGGTGAAGATCGTGCTCACCGACCCCGCCGACGCTGCCCGCCCGTTCGATCTGGCCGTCGAGGTCGACCGGGGAACGGCGACCTACCCCTACCCGCTGCCCCAGCAGCCGGCCGAGGCGTTTCTCGCCGATCCGTTCGCCGGCTGGGGCGAGGGGCTCAACCGCCAGAGCAGCCCGGCGTATGTGGAGATCGCGGCCCTCCCCTCGGCGACGGTCGCGGTCAAGCAGGCCGGCGAGGTGCTGAGCCAGGCGAAGTGGGGCGATCTCGAGGAGCAGCGGGTCGTCGAGACGCCCCGAGCGCGGCTGGAGATCGTCGGTCCGGGCCGCAACTGGGTGCGGACGACGGTGATCGACGACGAGACCGGGCGGCCGGTGCCCTGCCGCATCCACTTCCGCTCACCGGAGGGCATCCCCTACCAGCCCCACGGCCATCACGGCCACGTCAACAGCAACCTCGGCACCTGGCACATCGACGTCGGCGGTGACGTCCGGCTCGGCCAGATCAGCTACGCCTACATCGACGGCACCTGCCAGGGCTGGCTGCCGCGCGGGGAGGTGATCGTCGACGTCGCCCGCGGCTTCGAGTACGAGCCGCTGCGGGCACGGGTCACGATCCAGCCGGGCCAGCAGGAGCTCACCCTGCGGCTCCGGCGCTGGTGCAACATGAACGCCCAGCGGTGGTTCAGCGGCGACACCCACGTCCACTTCCTGTCGACCCAGGGCTGCCACGCCGAGGCGCTTGGCGAGGACCTCAATGTCGTCAACCTGCTGCTCTCGCAGTGGGGCCACCTCTTCACCAACGTCGAGGAGTTCACCGGCCGGCCAAGCGCATCCCCCGACGGGCGAACGGTCGTCTACGCGACGCAGGAGAACCGCCAGCACCTGCTGGGGCATCTGACGCTGCTGGGCCTCAAGCGGCCGGTGATGCCCTGGTGCTCGGACGGCCCCAGCGAGGCGGAGCTGGGCGGGGCGCTGGAGGTTACGCTGTCGAGCTGGGCCGACCAGTGCCACGCCCAGGGCGGCACGGTGATCGTGCCGCACATGCCCAACCCGAACGGCGAGCTGGCCGCGATGATCGCCACGGGCCGGGTCGATGGGCTGGAGATGATCCGCCATGGGATGTATCACCACCTGGAGTACTATCGCTACCTCAACGGCGGCTATCGGCTGCCCCTCGTCGGCGGCACCGACAAGATGTCCAGCGACGTGCCGGTCGGGCTGTACCGGACCTACGTCTCCATCCCGCCGGACCAGGAGTTCACCTACGAGACCTGGTGTCGAAACCTGCGGGCCGGTCGGACGTTCATGAGCGGCGGACCGCTCATCGGTCTGACCGTCGAGGGCCAGATGGTCGGCGACACGCTCCGGCTGTCCGGGCACGGCGGCACGGTCGAGGTCGAGGCGTGGGCGGAGTCGGTCGTGCCGATCCACACGCTGGAGATCGTCCAACAGGGGCGAGTGGTGGCGTCGACCGAGGATCGGGCGGGCACGCGCCGGCTCCAGTTGCGAACGACGCTGAAGATCGACGGCCACAGCTGGCTGGCGGCGCGGGCCGGCGGGCCGGGCTACGTCCAGGCGGTTTCCCACCACGACGTCTGGTCACGGGGGGTGATGGCCCACACCTCGCCGGTCTACGTCGCCTGTGGCGGCGACTGGTGGCTGTTTGATCACGCGACGGCGCAGTACATGCTGACGCTGATCGACGGCAGCCTCACCTACATCCGCGAGCTGAGCACCCAGTATCGGCCGGGGACCGTCACCCACCACCACGGCGAAGAGGACCACCTGGCCCACCTGGAGCGGCCGTTCCAGGAGGCCCGGGCGGCCATCCATCGGCGCATGCACCAACAGGGCCTCGCGCACTGA
>JACPQP010000401.1 GCA_016190465.1 Chloroflexota bacterium | reverse complement strand
GCACACGACAGGTTAGTCCATCGGCAATCCGTTCAATCCGCTCCCCGAATCCGTTGACAGCTCCTTTCCCCGTGTTGAGTAGGCTGCCGGCGTGTGCTAGCATGGCGGCCAGCGGATCTCCATGCCCCACGAGACTTCCGTGACAGACAACTGGCGCATTTCGACGCCGGAGTGGAAAGACGTGAAACCCATCCGCACCTTCACCGTCATCCCGTCGCTGCCCGCACCGCTGGTGCGCCTGCGCGACCTGGCGTACAACCTGCGTTGGGCCTGGAACCACGCCACTATCGAGCTGTTCCGGCGGCTGGATGGCGACCTGTGGGAGCGATCTGGCCATAACCCGGTCCGGATGCTTGGATCCATCGAGCAGGCGCAGCTCGAGGCCGCGGCGACTGACGATGGCTTCCTGGCCCACCTGGACGGGGTCTCCCGGTCCTTCGACACCTATCAGACCGGGGAGTCCGCCTGGTTCCGCCGGAAGCACGGCGCCACCGCCGGCCCCCTCGTCGCCTACTTCTCCGCCGAGTTCGGCCTGACGGAATGCCTCTCCATCTTCGCCGGTGGGCTGGGCGTGCTGGCGGGCGACCACCTCAAGTCCGCGAGCGACCTCGGGGTCCCGCTGGTGGGCGTCGGCCTGCTCTATCAGCAGGGCTACTTCCGGCAGTACCTCAACCAGGCCGGCTGGCAGCAGGAGGCCTACCCGGACAACGACTTTCACAACCTGCCGCTGACGCTGGTGCGCCGGCCGGAGGGTACGCCCCTCACCGTCGAGATCACCTACCCCGGGCGGTCGGTCGCCGCCCAGGTGTGGCGGGCGACGGTGGGTCGGGTCGCGCTTTACCTGCTGGATACCAACATCGCGACCAACCCTCCGGGGGACCGGGACATCACCGATCAGTTGTATGGTGGCGACCTGGAGATGCGCATCCAGCAGGAAATCATGCTGGGGATCGGCGGCTGCCGCACCCTGGAGGCGCTGGGGTTGGAGCCGGTCGTCTACCACATGAACGAGGGACACTCGGCTTTCCTGGCGCTGGAGCGGGTGCGCCGGCTGATGCGGGGGTACGGCCTCTCGTTCGCCGAGGCACGAGAGGCGGCCACACCGAGTCTGGTGTTCACCACCCACACCTCGGTGCCGGCCGGCCACGACTACTTCCCGCCAACCCTGATGGATCGCTACTTCTCCGACTACGCCCGCGACCTGGGGATATCTCGTCAGGACTTCCTGGCGCTCGGGCGGCAGAACCCCGCCGACGAGGGCGAGCACTTCTGCATGACCGTCCTCGCACTCCGCCTGGCGGCCCACCGAAACGGCGTGAGCCGGTTGCACGGCCAGGTCAGCCGGCGGGCGTGGCAGCGACTCTGGCCAGAGGTTCCGGAGGGCGAGGTACCGATCGGCCACGTGACCAACGGCGTCCACTTCCGCTCGTGGATCTCCGAGGAGATGAACCTGCTCTACGACCGCTACCTGGGGCTCCGCTGGCAGGACGAGCCGGCCGATCAGACCCTCTGGCAGCGGGTGGACCGGATCCCCGCCGAGGAGCTGTGGCGCACTCACGAGCGGCGGCGCGAGCGGCTAGTGGGCTTCGCCCGCCGGCGGTTGCGCGAGCAGCTCGTCCAGCGGAACGCGCCCCGGGTGGAGATCGAAGGGGCCGAGGAGGTGCTCAACCCCGACGCGCTCACCATTGGCTTCGGCCGGCGCTTCGCCACCTACAAGCGAGCGAACCTCCTGCTGCGCGACCCGGAGCGGCTGGCGCGCCTCCTCGGCAACCCCACGCGCCCGGTGCAGGTCATCTTCGCCGGCAAGGCGCACCCCCGAGATGACGAGGGGAAGCGGCTGATCCAGCAGGTGATCGGTCTGGCCCGGCAGGAGACGTTCCGGCACCGGCTGGTCTTCGTCGAGAACTACGACATGGCCGTCGCTCGCTACCTGGTTCAGGGGTCCGACGTCTGGTTGAACACCCCCCGTCGCCCCTGGGAGGCCAGCGGCACCAGCGGGATGAAGGCGGCCGCCAACGGCGGGCTGAACCTGAGCACGCTGGACGGCTGGTGGGATGAGGCGTGGCCGTCGCCCGAGCCGCGGGCGGTCCCCATCGGTTGGGCCATCGGGCGCGGGGAGTCGTTCGCGGAGCGCGACTCGCCGGACCACCGGGACGAGGTCGACGCCGACGCCCTCTACGACCTGCTGGAGCAGGATGTGGTGCCCACGTTCTACGATCGAGGCGCCGATGGGCTGCCGCGCCAGTGGATCGCCCGGATGAAGGCGTCGCTCGGCACCCTCTGCCACCTCTTCAACGCTCACCGGATGGTCCGGGAGTACACCGAGCGCTACTACGTGCCCGCGGCCGCGCGCCACCGCGAGCTAGCGGCGGACAGTGCAGCGCGGGCCCGGGCGCTGGCCGCCTGGCGGGCGCGGGTCCAGGCGGGCTGGGGCCAGGTGCGCGTCGTGGGCGCAGACAGCTTGCCCCTCCCGGAGCTCCCGGTCGGGAGCGACATCCTGGTCCGGGCCCGGGTCCACCTGGGTGCGCTCACGCCCGACGACGTGGCGGTCGAGCTGTACATCGGGCGGGTGGATGCGAAGGGCGAGATCGCCGCGGCGACGACCACGCCGATGCACCACCTCGGCCAGGATCGGGAGGGCCTCGCCCTCTTCGAGGCGAACGCCGTCCCCTGCCGGACGAGCGGCCTGCACGGGTACACCGTCCGGGTGCTGCCCCGCCATCCCGACCTGACCACGCCTTTCGTGCCGGGCCTCATCACCTGGGCAGGGACGAATGGCCAGGCGGGGTGGGCGGCTAGCGCGGCCGACGGGAGCGGTTGGAACCGCAGATGAACGCAGTCGGTGGCGAGGAGCGAGGCGACGATGGCGCAGCGGTCCACCTTGGTCGCGGCCTGGGTGAGGTACTGGAAGAAGTTGGCGAGCCGGCCGCGCCAGACCGGATCGAGCCCGATCTTCTCGAGGGCGTACATCAGGACCTCGTCGACGAGGACGAGTGTCGCCAGACCTTCCCGGGCCGGCAGCGCCAGGAGCTCGGCGAGCAGGTTCTCGGCGGGAGCGCTCTCCCGCTCGATGTCCTCACCCTCCGCGTTGAGCAGCCGGAGACCCGCGGCCCCGGCGATCTGGAAGGCGAGGGAGAGCTCTCCTGACCACAGGTCGTCACGCACCCGCACCACCTGGTGCCAGGGCCTCCAGGTAAGCTTGCTCACGCGCTACCTCCAAGCCAGCGGCGAACACACTCTTCGAGCACGGCGACGTCTTCCGGACAGCGCGCTCGAATCCGCCCATACCTACGCGCTGCTTCCCGGCCCAGTGTCTTGCGCCCCTCTCCCGGCCCTTCCAGCAGGTTTCTGCTTTTTGCGAGAGGCAGGAAGTACCTTTCCTTCGGGTGAAGCTCGGCGATGTACTGGTCGTTTCGGAAGTCCTCGGGGATGACGAGCACTCTCACGTGACCGCCTCGGCGTCCTCAAGGAAGGTCACGGCATCCTCAAGCCAGCCGGAGGCGTGCAGCCGGGCAATGTCTTGCTCCGCGATGACTCGCCGGGCTTCTGGGATGTCCAGCACTCGCTTGATGCGGGTATCAGGCTCCTCCTTGAGTCGATAGGTCAGCGACGCGTGTTCCAACGTATCCCGGCTGACCAGATTAAGCAAGTGCGGTGAGTGCGTCGAGGCGACAACCTGGATCGTTCCCTTCCGGACCTGCTGCTCGATGAGTTGAAGCAGCAAGTAGAGTCTCGCGGGGTGGATGCCATTTTCAAGCTCCTCGAAGAAGTAGAAACGCGCCGTCTCGGGGCCGAGCATGGCCGCGATCATCGCGAGGAAGCGCAGGGTGCCATCGGATGCGCTATTGGCCGAAGTCCGTTGTCCATTCTCTTCTACGAGTGTCACGAGGATCCTGCCGGTCAGATCGGACGGAAACTCGAAGTCGCTGGCATCCATCGGGGTGAGTTCCTGGATCCACTCGAGTAGCGCCTGCTTGCGCACCGGATTCTCGCAGATGTTCTGGAGGACAGACGAGAGGTTCTCGCCGCGATCACCCAGCACCGTCTGACCGGGCAGCGACGCTTTCCGCATCGCGTCCGGGCTATGATCGAGGAAGCGCATAGTGCTGAGCGTCTCCAGCGCTGCCCGGGCAGCGCTCTTCATGGAGACGGTGGCCTTGGCGTGGCCGACGACCTGGGAAAGCACGGGCTGATGACTGATGAACGAGACGGCCGGTGGACGACTTCGCCCGCCGGTACGAAGACGGACGTATAGTAGCGAGGAATCAGGCTGGGACGGTCGATCGGAATCCGGGTGCGAGTCGAACAGGAACTGGCCCTCGTGGACCAGCCGCTCCGCCACGACACGGGGAGCTCGACCGTTCTTCCCGACCTCTACCTCGATCCGGTAGGACGCCTCTTGAGCGATCTCGTCGGACCTCCGCGGAATCGTGAAAGACACCTCCAGAGCGAAGCTCGGTTCGCTCTGAAAGGTTACCTCGCGGGTCCCGCCTCGGATGCCGGCCCACTGAAGCTGACCGCCTTCGGCATACTTCTCCCCCAGGATGTCGGCCAGACTGTAGCCTCGAGAGACGCCGTGCAGAAAGCGAAAGGCATCTCGAATGTTGCTTTTCCCCGAGGCGTTGGTCCCTACGAGCAGCGTAAGCGGGCCAAGCACCAGATCGACCTCCCTGAAGCTCTTGAACCGCTCCAGGCGAAGTTGCCTGAGCATCTCGCCCTCCTGTCCAGTAGCACCCCCAGCTTCGCCGGGAGTGGCTTCGTGTGGCCCCACTTCTGGGCGTCGCCGAGTGCCTTGTGCAGGAGTAGCACCCCCAGCTTCGCCGGGAGTGGCTTCGTGTGGCCCAACCCCCGACGCTTGCGCTGGTGCCAGGGCTTGAGCTTCATCTGAGCATCTTCTTGCGCTTCTTCGCCTCGACGATCTTTCCGCCCAGCCTCTCCAGGAGCCGCTGGCGCTCCTCGGCGTCGCCGGGGTCGGGCAGGAGCATGGCGATGAGGGCGGCCCGGCAGGCGGCGAGTGGGCGGCAAGCCGGCCAGATGTGCAGCGTCGAGATGTGCCCGTGCCGGACGTTCTTCTCGTGGACAGAGTCCAGCGAGGTCTGCTTCAGGGGGAAGGCGACCTCGATGAGGCGGGGGCGGTCGGTCATTGCATCGCCAGCCCGAGCCTTCTCGGCCAGCTTCGTGCGAGCGACAGCCAGCTCGGCGTCCTGGTAGTCGTGGCCACGGGCGACGAACTCGAACCGCACCGCGACGTCGCCGACGTCGCCCCGGAGCGCCTGCCGGTGCCGCTCGGCCAGCGGGTTCGCCACGCCGTCCAGGACATAGCCCCGGGCGGCGTCGCGCAGCTCGTCGGCCGCGGCCGCAAAGCGTGCAGCCGACGCCAGGACGCCACCGCCGGCCTTGAGGAGCAGCAGGTGCTCGACCGGACAGGCCGAAAGCTTGCCGTCGGCCTCCTGCCGGATGCCGACCAGCCGGTACTCCAGCGCCTCACCCCGGGCAAGCGCCGGGAACGCCCGGCCGGGCTCTCGCTCGACCCCGACCAGTGACAGGCGGAAGAGGTACAGCCGCTCGGCGTAGGGGTCGGCGAAGACGCCCCCGCGCAGCGCCTCCCGGCCAAACCGCTCCAGGGTCCAGGACCGGAGCCCCTCGAACACCGGCTCGCCCGGTGGAGGAAGACGGCCTCTTCCCCGTTCGCTGGCCGGTAGACGGTCAGCCGCTCGCGTCGCTCCGGCGGGTAGGTCTCGAGCACCGGCCACAGTGGGTCCAGCGCCCCGGTCTTTTCGGGCCGAAGCGCGAAGCGCCCGTCCAGATCGCCCGCGACGCGCACGCCCAGGAGAGGCGCGGCCCGGGCGACGAACTGGCGGCCGTAGCCGGTGAGTAGCCGGCGCAACTCCTCGCCTTCGAGCTGGCGCTTGAGGGCCGGCAACTCCGCCTGGACGTCGCCTCCGTCGCCCAGCAGCCGCCGCTCCTTCGCCTGGAGGGCCCGCACCTGGGAAGCCGTGGGCGTCCCCTCGATCCTCCGGTCGGCCTCGTCGGCGCCTTCCTCGGTCAGCGCCTGCTCCAGGAACTGGGCGAGCGACACCCCCTCAAACAACCGGCCAATCACGTCGAAGACCTTGCCCGAGCCAAGCTCCTTCCGGATGGCCTCCAGCTTCTGGAGGAGCGTCCGGAGCACCCGGCCCTCGCGAGTCTTGCCGGCCACCAGCTCGGCGACAACCCGGACCTTCTCCGGGTCGGCAAGGAAGTCGACGTCGGGAACGTTCGACGCCTCGACGGCGTGGGGGGTCACTGCCTCCATCGCGGCCACCCGACATGCGGGTCTCTCGCCCGGACCATCAAGGCCGAGTTGCTCGGCCCGGACGATCCGCTGCCAGGCGAGCGCCGACGGGCGCGACTGGCCGTTTTCCCAGCGGTTGACCGACGCGAACGAGACGCCCATCTGCTCGGCCAGGCGCACCCGGGTCAGGCCAAGCTTCAGGCGTAGCGCCCTGATTCGGTCCGGGTAGTCCGGAGGCAAGCCGTGCGGCACCGGCAACCACCTCCGCCGCTCGACGCGACGCAATACCGTCCTTCTCACCTACACGATGCATTGTGCCACATCGCGTGCGTGCCGCCAACTCGCCTGTACCGCAGCCGGGGTTCGACCTCTCCCCCCTGCCCCCCTCCCCGACGCGGGGAGGGGGGTGGCGGCTCCCTGGGGAGTAGCCACCTTGCGTCGGCCAAGGCGCAACGGCCCATGGGGAACTTAGCGCACGAGAGCCCCGCCGGCAAGGGGACGGAGCCCTTGCTCGCGCACCACTCGGCCGTGGTCCAGATAGATCAGCCGGTCGGCGAGGTCGCCAATCGCCGGGTCGTGGGTGACGACGATCAGGGCGTGACCCGCGGCGTGCAGCTCGCGGAGCAGGTCCATCACCCGCTCTTCGTTGGCCTGGTCCAGGTTGCCGGTGGGCTCGTCGGCCAGGATCAGGCTCGGCTGGTTGATCAGCGCCCGGGCGATGCAGACCCGCTGCTGCTCGCCGCCGGAGAGCTGCGCGGGCAGGTGGTGTAGCCGCTCGCCCAGCCCCACCCGCTCCAGCGCCACCCGCGCCTCCGCCTCGTCGGCCAGGCTGTGGAAGTATTGCGCCAGCATCACGTTCTCCAGCGCGGTCAGATACGGGATCAGGTGGAACTGCTGGAAGATCAGCCCGATGTGGTTCCGCCGGAACCGAACCAGCTCGGCCTGGCTCAGTGTGGTGACGTCGTCGCCGGCGATCAGCAGCCGACCCGCCGATGGCCGATCCAGGCAGCCGATCAGGTTCAGGAGCGTGGTCTTACCGGAGCCCGAGGGTCCCATCACCCCCAGCCACTCGCCCCGGGCGACCGTCAAGTCGACTCCCGCCAGGGCGTGGACCCGGCCGTTGTAGCGCTTGGTCAGGCCCTCCGCGCGGACAACAGCGCTCATCATTCACTCACCTCGCAGAATCACCGCCGGGTCGATCGCCAGCGCTTGCCGGACCGGCCAGATGCTGGCCGCCAGCGCCACGCCGGTGGCCACCGCCAGGGTAACCGGAAGGCCCAGGGGGTTCGGCTGGAGGGTGGCGTGAAACACCTGCTGGCCGATGAGGGCGGCAACCCCCAGGCCGGCCGCGTAGCCGCCGAGGCCCCCGATGGCCCCGACGCCGATGCCGTCCGCCAGGAAGAGAGCAGCCACCCGACGCTCGGCCGCCCCCAGCGCCTTCATCAGGCCGATCTCGGCTCGCCGCTCCACGACGGCGGTGAACATCGTGCTGCCCACGGCGAGCGCCGCGACGCCCAACACCACGGCCGCCACCAGGGCCAGCAGCAGCCTCACCTTCGCCACCACCGATTCCTCGGCCTGGGCAAATTGGCGCAACGGCCGCGCCTGGATGTCGGGTAGACGGGCCTCGATGGCGCCGGCTACCTCGACGAGAGACTGCCCCGCGACCAGCGCGCTCACCTGCACCAGCCCGACCTGCCCCGGCTGACCGGCGAGCGCCTGGGCCACCGGAAGGGGGACGAGGACCTGGTTGTCCTCGGCTCCCCCTGTCTCCACCAGGCCGGCCACCACCAGCTCCCGCTTCGCGTCGTGGTAGCCGATGGCGATCCGGTCGCCCGGCGCCAGCCCCAGCGACCGGGCCGCGCTCACCCCCAGCAGCGCCTCGTCCGGGGCGGCGGGCCAGCTTCCGGTGACTCGCCACCAGGCGCTCATCGCCTGGAGACGCTCGAAGACCACCCCGCCGGCCGCGAGCGGGCGCCCCTGAACGTCGGCGACCAGGTAGAGAGAGGGCGCGTAGCCGACCACCGCCGGGATGCCGTCGAGCGCCGCCAGATCGCGCTCCCGGATACCCCGCCCTTCCCTCGTGCCGCCGGGCGTGAGCGACGCGCCGCGTGGCAGGAGCAGGATGTTGGCCCCGTAGGCGCGGAGCTCCCGCCCGGTTTGGCTTCCCACGTCGAAGGAGAGGTTGATCAGCGCCGAGGTCATCGCTGCCCCTAGCAGCATCGACAGCGTGGCCACGCCCAACCGGACCCGCCGGTGGCGCCAGGAACCCCGCAGCATTCGCCAGAGCATCGTCACCTCCCGCGCAGCAGACTGACTGGATCCAGGCGCACGGCCTGCCGCACCGGCAGCGCGCTCCCCGCCAGGGCCACCCCGAGCGCCAGGGCGATGGACACCGGGAGGACGGCCGGCGGCGGCGACACCGCGGCAGCAAAGACCTGCTGTCCGACGAACGCGGCCAACGCCAGACCAGCCACGTACCCCAACAGCCCACCGACAAGCCCCATGAGCCCCGCCTCGCTGAGGAAGACGAGGGCGATCTGTCCGGCGTCGGCGCCGATCGCCTTCATCAGGCCGATCTCGGTCCGTCGCTCCAATACGCTGGCAGTCATCGCCGTCATCACCGCCAGAGCCGACGCGGCCAGCGCGGTCGCGGTTAGCAGCGTCATCAGGAGCCCAACCTTGCTCAAGAATCCCCCCTCGGCCTCGGCGATCTGGCGGATGGGCCGCACGTCGGCGTTGGGGAGCACCTCCTTGACCTGGGTGACGATCGCACCCATGATCGGCGAGCAATACCAGGTGGCGTACTGCTCCGGCGTCATCTGGGCGGGATCCCGGCCCCGCAGGTCGGGACGCAGGCGGTCGTCCGGCTCCACCAGGGCGCTGACCAGCACCTTGTCGGCCCCCCGGCTCAGACCCAGCAGCCCCTGCGCGGTCGTCAGCCCAACGAAGATCTGCTCGTCCTCATAGCCACCCGTAGAGACGAGGCCGACGGCTCGCAGCGCCAGCGGGCGGCCCGCGTAGTGCGCGGTAAAGGCGTCGCCCACCCGGAGCCCCAGCCGCCGGGCGAGCGCCGAGCCGACCATCGCCGCCCCGGGATCCTCGTCGTTGGCCCACTTGCCCTCTACCTGCCACCACGGGGCGATGACCCGAACTCCCGTGCGGAACGTCGAGGTGCTGGCCGCCTTTTCCCGGGTGTCCGCGCCGGTGCGTACGGAGGCGCCGGCCGGCAGCGTCAGCGTCCGGTCGAACCAGGTGCCGGTCAGCGCGACCTGCTGATCGCGCACCTCGACGATGGCCGACAGGAAGGGGGCGAAGCCGACGACGTTGTTCCGCCAGAAGATGGTCTTCAGCTTGACCAATTGCGTCTCGTCGATGCCTCCCCGGGCCGCCGGCGGGCGGATGGTGATGCCCCCTACCTCCAGTTGCACGTCCCCCGAATCGGGCGTCGCCAGGATGTTGGCGCCGTAGCTGCGCATCTCCCGGGCCATCTTCTCGGTGATGTCCAGGGAGATGCCGAGCAAAGCGGCCGCCAGCGCGGTGCCCACCGATATGGCCAGGATGGCGACGGCAGCGCGGCGGGTTCGCCGGCGCAGGCTGTCGCCCAGAAGACGGATCAGCATAGTTGCCTCCGGCTGACGGCTGATCGCGGCGTGTCTACCGCGTGAACCGCCCTTGAGCGGCGTCGAGGTCGGCTGTCGCGATGACCAGTTCGCCACTCTCCTGTGAGAACGCCAGCGGGACGGGGTTACACCCGCCCGACTCGCCGATGGTACCCACGTTGATGGGCGCGTTGCAGTTCTCGCACATCACAATGTCGCCCTCTTGATGATAACCGGCTGGTGGGCAGATGCTGCACACGTCCAGCGCCACGGCGATCTCGCCGTCCTCCTTCCGGATCGCGATGAACCGCACGTCGGCCTGCTGGCCGTGGTAGAGGAACTTGTGCAACTGGCCGTCCTCCAGGGGATCCAGGGCGATGCGCACCTGGCCCCCCTGCGGCGTAATCTCGTCCGGCTGGGGCCGGTACCCGCTGGTCTCCGCGGCGTAGACTGCCCAGACCAGCGGCAGCACCAGGGCAAGGGTCACCCCGATCACCGCCATCTGCCAGCGGCGGGCCTGCCGCAGTGCCGCCACTCGCTTTCGCCGCTCGGCCGATCCCTCTTCCGGGCGGGCGGCCTCGTCTCCCGGCCGCGAGTGCAGGCCCGGCACCATCGCCAGGACTGGCAACAGCACCAGCACCAGCAGGATGACAATGGACGTGGAGTCCTTGACGATGAAGCCGACGATGGACAGCTCAGCCGGCGTCGTCGGCAGGAGCCCCACTTCGGAGAACTCGTGGACACTGCCGGCCAGGAGCCGGATGACGAGGACCAGAAGCACCAGGCTGGTGATGCCGAAGAATCGCCGCAGATCGATGCGCACGCTGCCCTTGATGATGAGGAAACCAAACAGGGCCGCCAGCCCCAACCCCGCCGTGGCGCCGATGAGCTGGGACAGGCCCCCCGCCGTCAGCGAGAGCGCCGCCAGAAAGAGCACGATCTCCACCCCCTCCCGAAAGACCATGAAGAAGGTGAAGCCCAGGAGACCCCACGCGGGGCGCGGTCCGGCTTCGCCGGCCAGGGCCCCCAGCCGCGCCTCGACGTACTGCTTGACGCTCCGAGAGGCGCGCCACATCCAGATGACCAGGGTCGCCACCAGGACGGCGGCCAACGCCAGCAGGGTCCCTTCCAGGACCTCATTCTCCGGGTCCAGGCCGATCAGGCTGAAGCCAGCGGCGCCAGCCAGGCTGGCCAGCACCGCCAGGAGCACTCCGGCGTAGACGTAGCGGCTGTGAGCGGCTCGCCCGGTCCGGTTGAGATAGGCCAGGATGAGGCCGACGACCAGCGCGGCCTCCATCCCTTCGCGCAGGGTGATGACAAGCGCTTCGACCATACGGCACCTCCATCGGACAGCCCACGGAGAGTTGCTGGCTCTCTTTGCGGTTTGGTGATCCTTGCGCGAGGTTTCGCTCGGAACTCCGACCGTCCACTCAGCGGTCAATCGGCTCGTGGCGAGCCAGCGATATTAGGGTGTCCTAAGCAAGTGCGAGGATACCTGAAGTACACCGGGTTGTCAAGGGGTGGTTAGTCTGAGAACTACGTTGCTCTTCAACGAGATGACACCCGAGCAGACACTGACCTGGGCTGTGGCCTGGAAGTAACATCCTGTGACCTGCTTTGGCGGCTTTACACGTCTCTCGTCGTATGCTACCATGCGGACGAAAGTCGGGTGTACGCGTTTTCCCCACACGCGCGGGGGATCGACCGGACCGTCGGGTGTACGCGCGCCTACACTCGTCTCAACCGGGCTGCGGCGTTCGCTGCACCCGGTCTGCGGAGCGGGTGGGGATTGAAACTCTGACTCGCATTCACCCCCCCTGCCCCTTCCTCCACCCAGGGGGAAGGGGGGAGTCCTCCTCTCCCCTGGTGGGAGGGGGTGATTACGGGTCCGGTCGAACAAGAGGTGGAAAACCAGGGGAGACTGGATGACCGAGCCAGGGGTGGGGCGCGTGGCCGCGATCATCGTGGCGGCCGGTGCGAGTCGTCGATTCGGGGGGGACAAGCTATACCACTCGCTCGGCGCTCGTCCTCTGCTGGCGCACACGGTCGACGCCTTCCAGCGCACGCCGGGGATCGACCGGATCGTTCTGGTGGTGTCTCCCGCTGCCGTCCCCGCCGCCGAGCGACTGATCGCGTCGTCGAACTGGGACACGCCGGTCCAGGTGACGACCGGGGGCGCTCGCCGCCAGGATTCTGTCGAGCGATGGCTTGCCCTCGTCGACGATTGCGAGTGGGTCGCCATCCATGATGGTGCGCGACCCCTGGTCACGCCGGAGATCATCGCCCGGGGGATCGCCGTGGTGCGCGAGGCCGGGGCCGCGGTCGCCGCCGTGCCGGTGAAGGATACGATCAAGCGGGTCAGCGGCACGATCGTCGAGACTCTGAACCGCGACACCCTATGGTCGGCCCAGACGCCCCAGCTCTTTGGGACGACACTGCTGCGACAGGCGTTCGTCGCGACGGTTGAGGACGTGACGGATGACGCGAGCCTCGTCGAGCGGCTGGGCCACCCGGTCAAGCTGTTTCTGGGCGACTACGACAACATCAAAGTCACGACGGCGGTTGACTTGCTGATTGCCGAAGCGATCCTGTTGAGCCGAGGAGAGCCACGTTGAGATCGACCGCGCGGACGAGCTTACGGGTCGGAGTGGGGTACGATGTCCACCGCTTCTCCCCAAGCCGCCGCTTGATGCTCGGCGGCATCGAGCTGCCGCACAGCCAGGGGCTCGAGGGCTACTCGGACGCGGACGTGCTGCTTCACGCGATCTGCGATGCCATCCTGGGTGCGGCCGCGCTCGGGGACATCGGCCAGCACTTCCCCGCCGGCGACGCTCGCTACCGGGGCGTCGCCAGTATCGTGTTGCTGCGCGAGGTGGTCACGCTGACCCGGCAGCGCGGGTACCGCGTCGGGAATGTCGACGCCGTGGTGGTCGCCGAGGCGCCTCGCATTTCCCCCCACGTCGACGCGATGCGGGCGACGATCGCCGAGGCGCTGGGAACCACGGTCGAGGACGTCAGCGTCAAGGCGACGACGAACGAGCGGTTGGGCTTCGTGGGGCGCGGTGAGGGCATCGCCGCCCAGGCTGTCGTCCTGCTTGAGCTGGTGAGCTGAGCGCGTGAGTATCCGGGATGACGTACAGGCGATCTTCGAGCGTGACCCCGCGGCCCGCGGCCTGATCGAGGTCTTGCTGGCCTACCCCGGCTTGCACGCTCTGCTGGTGCACC
Organism: Chloroflexota bacterium; assembly: GCA_016190465.1. Lineage (GTDB taxonomy): Bacteria > Chloroflexota > UBA6077 > FW602-bin22 > JACPQP01 > JACPQP01. The sequence continues at coordinate 1,386 of JACPQP010000401.1, read as the reverse complement.
GGGTGGCCCATGCCCTGCACCGGTGCGGCATCCCCGTCTTGCCACGGCTCATCTCGCACCTGAACCGCTTTCTCACGGGTATCGAGATTCACCCCGGGGCGAAGATCGGCAAGGGTTTCTTCATCGATCACGGCATGGGCGTCGTCATTGGCGAGACGAGTGAGGTCGGCGACTTTGTTACAATGTATCAGGGCGTCACGCTCGGTGGGACCGGCCAGGAGCGTGGCAAGCGGCACCCGACCATTGGCAATCACGTGTTGATCGGCGTCGGGGCGAAGATCCTCGGCGCTGTCACGGTCGGCGACCACGCGCGCATCGGTGCAGGCGCGGTGGTCTTGCGTGACGTGCCGCCCGGTGGCACGGCTGTCGGCGTGCCCGCCCGCGTCGTGGCCTTTCGGACCCCCGGCGGACATACCCGTCGGGTCGAGCACCTGCCCGATCCCCAAGCAGAGATGATCGTGGTGCTGCATCGGAAGATCGTCGAGCTCGAGGAGCGGCTCATCGCCATGGAGCGCGCGCTGGGGGAGGCGACCCACGACCACGATGAGCGGGGACAGCTCGTTCGGACACCATTCGAATCACTGCTCGCGCTCGGACTCACGCCCGGTTCTGGTGGGAGCGACGATGAGCCCCCGAGCAACCACGAAGGAGCAAACCACTCGCCATGAGAATCTACAACACGATGACCGGACTCAAAGAAGAGTTCCAGCCACTCGGCGACCCGGTCAGGGTGTATGTGTGCGGCGTGACCCCGTATAGTGCGAGCCACATCGGCCACGGCATGTCGTACATCGTCTTCGACATGATCCTGCGCTACCTCCGGTATCGGGGATACCGAGTGCACCACGTGCAGAACTTCACCGACATCGACGACAAGATCATTGCCCGCGCGCAGCGGTTGGGCGTGTCGCCCCGTGATCTGGCCGAGCGATATGTCGCCGAATACATCGAGGACATGCAGGCGCTCAACATCCATCCGCCGGACCGCTACGTGCGGGCCACCGAGGTCGTGCCGAAGATCGTCGAACTCGTCCAGGCGCTGATCGACAAGGGATCCGCCTACCAGGCGGATGGGGACGTGTATTACCGGGTGAGCCGAGACCCGGACTACGGCAAGCTGTCGCACCGGTCGCTGGATGAGCTGCTCGCCGGGGCACGGATCGAGGTCGATCCGCGGAAAGAGAGCCCGATGGATTTCGCGCTGTGGAAGTCGGCGAAGCCGGGCGAGCCGGCGTGGGACAGCCCCTGGGGTCCCGGACGCCCCGGCTGGCACATCGAGTGCTCGGCGATAATCCTGGAGCACCTCGGTCCGCGGATCGACATTCACGGAGGTGGGCAGGACCTGATCTTTCCCCACCACGAGAACGAGATCGCGCAGTCCGAGAG
>JACPQP010000379.1 GCA_016190465.1 Chloroflexota bacterium | reverse complement strand
GCTACCACCGGCCCGATCCTGGCGCACTCGCCCACGGACGCTGATGCGCTCGATCTGGCTGGGCGCGAGGTCGGATCGGAACCGCCGATGAACGCAGATGGACGCACGCCCTCACCCCTCGCCCCTCTCCCCGTGGGAGAGGGTAGGGGGTGAGGGCGTGCGTCCATCTGCGTTCATCGGCGGTTCCGATCCGACCTCGCGCCCAGCCAGATCGAGCGCATCAGCGTCCGTGGGCGAGTGCGCCAGGATCGGGCCGGTGGTAGCCACGAAGATGATGCCGCCCACCGCGGCCAGCAGCGACCCGATCAGCACCAGGCCGGCGGGGCTGGCCAGCACGAGCTGACCGGAAAACGCCTCGAATACCTTTCGGGCGCTGCCATCCCGCCCCGCCCAGAAGAGGCCGGCCACCAGGAGACCGATCCCGGCACCGTAGAGCAAGAACTGTCCCGTTCGCAGATGGTGCCGGGGAACGCGCCCGGCAAGCTGGCTGGTCAGCCGGTAGGTCATCCCCATGTAGGCGACCGTGACGGCCCCGACCATGCTGTGGTAGTGGGCGGTGACCCGCACGTCGCTCTCCATACCCAGGAGGGAGATCACTCCCCCGATCCCGAAGAAGCCGAGCGAGAGGAGAAGGGCCAGATCGGCCGGGCGACCCTGGCGCAACCAGGCCGCGACCACCACGGCCCAGGCGATGCCGAGGGGCACGCCGACGCCCCACCAGGCGACCAACGCCATCTCGCCAGCTCGGACGGGACCAGGCAGGACGTGGAGCCAGGGGATCACGACGGCCGGCATCGCCAGGATCGGCAGCACCGCCCGGAGGATGGCCTGGCCGAGGGCCGACAGCGATTCGCCAAGCAGCCAGCGCCAGGCCGCGATCAGCACTGCCGCGTTAACGATCTGGAGGAGGTGTCCGGCTCCCCAGACCACGATGCCGGGCTCGGTGATCCCGCTGTTCCACGCCACGGCGGCGCTCAGGAGGGCGAGCAGGTAGACCACGGCGGCCCATTGCAGGGCCCAGGCCTCAGCGGGGAGCGGTCCCGAAGCCCTGGCCGCCACGACGACGTACTGCGCCGCGACCAGCCCCACGCCGCCGAAGAACAGCGCCAGCCCGCCATAATACAGCGGGTGCGCCAACATCGGCACGTAGTCCGCCAGCAGGGGGGCTCCCAGGTTGCCCACCGCCGTGGCGGCGAGCGCGAGCGCGCCGGCCACCGCCAGCGCTGGGCCCACGACCGTCCAGGGCTGGACGGAGGCCGGAGCCAGTCGAGCGGCGGCCAGCGTCCAGAGGACGGCGGCGAAGCCGATCAGCCAGACGTTGAGTGAGAAGGTGACGTGGGTGACCAGCGCCAGGCGGAAGTAGTCCGGATTGAAGAGCGATTGGACGAGGGGCAGGCGGCCGCCGAGCACCGGGACGACGAAGAGGCCGGCGATCGTCAACGCGCCGACGGCCAGGCGGAGCCACGTCCAGACCAGGCGCTGCACCAGCGCGTGATCCGCCGGCGTCGCCAACCGCCCGCTCGCGGCTGGCCTGGCCAGCCGCCCGGAGACGCGTGGGTTCGCCAGCATGCTATCGCTCCGCACAGAATTGGTAGGGGACGGTCAGCATCGGGAGCGGTTTGACGATCACCCCCGGAGCGGCCGCTTCGGCGCGGGCCGTCAGCGAGTCGCTCCAGGCGGCGGCGACGGACTCGATGGCGGAGTGGTCCAGCCCCCTGGCCACCACGGTCACGAGCAGGCCTCGCTGGGGATGCCCCGGTTCGGTGGCCAGCTCGATGCACTGGCTCCCGACCTCGGCGTGGGTCACCTCCTGGTTGTCGGCGGGGGTGACGTCCACAACAGTCGAGGTGAGCTGGCCCGGCTTCGCCGCGGTCGCGTCGAGAGCCGGAAGGCCGAGGGCGTCGGCCAGTTGCTCGACCCTCGGCCCACCGCCTGGTGGGATGATCACGATAGACGCGCGAGTGGCATACTCACGCGGCAGCCCGTCGGGCAGCCAGTGCACCTCGGCCCAGACCAGCAGACCCAGCAGGCTCAGAAGTATCGGGATAGCCAGCCACCGCCACGGTAGCGCTGGAAGAGGCTGAAGTGATGGGCGGTGGATGGCTGTTCCCACAGTCGCTTACCTCACCCCCCAGAGGCTGGCGAGGTTTACCCAGTGGGTCGCGTAGATCGCCAGCAGCAGCGCCAGAAAGATGAGGCAGAGCGTCAGCGTTCCCGAGAGATCGTGGGGGACGGGAGCTGCCTCGGGACTCGGCGTGCTGGTCGAGCGGGCGTCCGCACCGCCGGCGATCGGGGCCAGCCGCGGGCCGACCGGGCGCCGGGAGCCACCGAGCAAGGAGAGGACGGCCAACGCCAGGAACAGGATCCCGCCGACGACCGCAAGCATCGCAGCGATGCCGAGGACCGCTTCCAGGAGCGGTGACCGAACGATCGACAGCGCCGCGGTCGCCGCGTGGCGCCGTGGCGTGCCGAAGAAGTAGCCCAGCCAGATCATGGCCACCGAGACCGCCGCCATCGCCGCGCCGTAGAAGTAGAGCTGGAACGTCGCCAACTGCCGGCTGAGGAGGTCTCGTCGCGCGATCAGTTGGATGACCTGGTAGGCAATCCCCATGAAGGCGATCGTCGTGCCCGCCACGACCGTGGCGTGGAAGTGGCCGGGGATGGCCAGGGTGTTGTGGACCATCATATTGAGCTGCTCGGTCCCAAAGGTCACCCCGGTGATCCCGCCCAGGACGCCGAACAGCGTCAGCGACACCGCCAGCGAGGCAAAGGCCGGATTGCCCCAGGGGGCGTTCCGAAGCCAGCCAAACAGCCCCGTGTGTCCCTGTCGTCGCAGCGCCCACTCGACACTGCCCGGAATCGCGAACGCGTGGATCAGGCTGGCCATCACCGCGCCGTACACGGCGTAGCTGGCGTTGAAGATGCGCCAGGCGTTGCTGACCCCGGGGTCGGACAGGATGTGGTGGGCGGCGCCCAGGTTGATGAAGAGGGCGTACATGATGAAGGCCGTCCGGCTAACCTTCTCGCTCACGGTTCGCGCGCCGACGGCGATGTAGGCCAGCAAGTACCAGCTCGTCACCATCGCGGCCAGGTTGATCTGCTGGCTGCCGTGGCCGAGGAGCCAGAAGAGAACGCGATACATCTCGGCATCGATGGTGGGGATCACGCCGATGGTGTAGAGGAAGTACCAGCCGTAGGCGACGGCGCCACCGAGCAGCGACTCGGTGGCGATGATCGCGGCCACCACCGCCCCGAAGACGACCAGCGGCAGCGACCGCCGCTCGATGTCCGCCCGCTGCGCCCGCCAGACCGTGGCGAAGAACAGGCCCAGCCCCACGAACGCGCCGACCGCGAAGATGATGGCGCCCAGCAGGAACAGCGGATGGATCTTCAGCGGCGCGTAGGACGTCAGCAGTGGCTGGTCCCACCCATCGCCCTGCACGAGCACGGTCACCGCCGCCAGCAGGGCCCCGCCGATCATCACCACGTAGGCCAGCCAGGCCGCGCGCAGGCTCGCCAGCGGGACTTGCAGGACGACGCTGCTGGCGAAGTAGAGGATGGCGATCTCGAAGAAGATCATCCAGAAGCCGAGCATGCTCCAGGCGTGGAGCGTGAGCGTGACGTAGTACCAGTTCGCGGGGAGCAGATGCACGGCCTCCCAGCGGGTCAGCGCCAGCAAGACCGACAGCAGCCCGCCCAGGAGCAGGAACCCGATCGCGGTCACTGCGTTCACGAGGAGCGGGGGGACGGTGGCCTCGTGGACGCGCAGACCGGTCACCGCGCAGGTCCAGTAGTCGGCGCGCGCACTCTTGCTGCTCATGTCAGCGTCCTCCCTCCACGATGATCTTGCCCTCTTTCATCTCGTGATGGCCGAGCCCACAGTATTCGGTGCAGACGATGGTGTACACGCCCGGCTCCGAGAACTCCATCGTGATGACGTAGTCGTACCCGGGCACGACCTGGAAGTTGACCTTCTGCGCGGTCGCCCCGTCTTTGTGCACGGAGAACCCGTGGTTCACGTCGGGGGACGACACGTGGAAGCGATACTCCACTCCGGTTTTCAAGACCACCGAGTTGGGGTAGAACTGGTACCGCATTGCCGACAGGTAGACGTCCGTGCCAGGTGGTTCCACCCCCTTCGACCCCACCTTCGCGGTCTTCACCCAATCATTCACCTTGGTGTACCAGGTCTGCGCGGCGACCCGATAGCTGGTCGCCGAGGAGTTCTGGCGGCCGACGACGTGCCAGAATGGCATCATCAGGAAGAGCACCAGGCCCGTGGCGACCGCGACGATCAGCCAGACCTTTTCGTGGACCGCAACCGGCAGGTCCCACCAGTTGCGCTCGCTAGGAGATGCCAAACTCATCGGTGCCCTCCGTCACAACAGGACCGGGCGGCTGATCATGTCGATCAGCCCCCAGATGATGTAGGCAACCAGCACGACGAGTAGACTGACGAGGAAGAGTAACCAGATGTTGTCGTAGATCCCCTGCATAGCCGGAATACGAGTCTCTGACTTGTTCCCACTGTGCAGCGCGTCGTCCTTTGCCATCGCCGAGTGTACACCTCCTTACTCAAGACTCAAGCTAGTTCTGAAGCTGGTCGTGGCCTGGGTTGGCGTGGGTGAAGTATACTACAGAAGCCGGGTATTATGCATCCATCTCGGGCAATCGGCCGCGACTCGTGTGGCATTCCACTGCACGCTGCTCTCGGCGCCTCGGCGTCCCGGCGCGACGATTCGTGATCCCCGAGCCCGGCACTGTAGAGAATACGGCATCGAACAAGTGATATTCTTTGCGCTAGCGCAAGAATGGCGTGAGGGGGGTGTCGCTCCCGCCCCGGCCATTTGCGTCGCGGGTCCGATGGCCGTATCATTGGGCTCGCGCATGTTTCACACGGAGGAGGGGCGAGCCCGTGATAGATCCCAAACTCGTCTTCGGCGTTCTCGTCGCGTTGGGCCTGGTCTGGACCGGCGTCTGGGGCTGGATCCTCGTCGGCTCCCAGCAGAAGGCCCCGGATACGGAGGTGGGCCCGAAAGCGGCCGCACTTCGTCGTCGCCTCTTTTATCTCTTCCTGCCCCTGGCCGTCGTCATTTTCGTCGCTTCCATGATCTGGTTGCCTTACCCCGCGGCGCGGGCTGGTATAGTGGGGCAGCCCCAGCTTTCGGTGAACGTCACGGCCCAGCAGTGGTCGTGGACGCTCGGCCAGACCGAGGTTCCATCGCGCGTGCCGGTGGAGTTCGTCGTCACCGCCCGGGACGTGAACCACAGTCTCAGCCTGTACAACCCCCAGGGCCAACTGGTCGCCCAGGTCCAGGCGATGCCCGGCTACACCAACCGCCTGATCCACGTCTTCGACCAGCCGGGCACCTACACGATCCGTTGTCTGGAGTTCTGCGGGATCGCCCATCACGATATGGTCGCCAGGCTCACGGTCAAGTGACGTCCCGCCAGGGCGGGGGATTGGGGGGTGTCCCCCAAAATCCCGATATGGTCGCCAGGCTCGCGCTCAAGTGACATCCCGCCAGGGCGGGGGATTGGGGGTGTCCCCCAAGATCACTCATGGTCGCCACACACACGGTCAAGTGACGGAGGGAAAGACGTGACCGCTCGGATATCTCAGCCGGCCAACGGCGCGGTGTTGCGCCTGGCGCTGGTCTACATGGCCACCGGCTTCGTCGTTTTCCTGCTGATGGGGTTGCTGGGGCTGCTGATGCGCCTGGACCACGGCGGCATCCTGGTACTTTCGGCCGACTGGTTCTACCGGATCATGACCTTGCACGGCTCCGGCATGGTGGCGGCGAGCCTGCTGGCGGCGATGGGCGGGCTGGCCGCCGTCCTGGGCCAGACGCTGCGGCTCAGCACGCGCTGGTTGGCGACCGCCTTCGTCGTCTACTTCCTTGGCGCGGGCTTCGTCATCATCGCCACGCTGCTCGGCGGGTTTGGCGGCGGGTGGACCGCGCTGCACCAACTCCCCTTCAAGGGGTTCACCTGGGGCCTCTGGGCAGCCCTGGCGATGCTGGTGGGATACCTCTTCGTGGCGGTCGGTTTCCTGATCTACTGCTGGCTCGTGCTCTACACGACGGTGAAACGGTACGGCGGTCTCCACCGGGTTCTGGCCTGGCGGTATCTCGTCTCGGGAGGTCGCCAGGGCGCTGACTCCTTACCTGGTCCATCGGAGATCGCGGCTAGCGTGGTGGCCATCGTCGGCACGGTGGCGGTGCTGGCCGGGGCCGCGTACCTGGTCCCGCTCTTCGGTGAGGCGGCTGGCCTGGTGGGGTCACTCGACGCCCTCGTCGCCAAGAACCTGCTCTTCCTCTTCGGGCACACCCTGGTGAACCTGAACATCTACCTGGCGGCCGGCCTGGTCTACGCCACCCTGCCCCTGTACACGGGCCGCGAGTGGAAGACCACCTGGCCCGTGACGCTGGCCCTGAACCTGGTCCTCTTGCTCGTGCTGCTCCCGTACTTCCACCACCTTTACCAGGACTTCGTTCAGGCGCTGCCGCTGCACATCCTGGGACAGATCGGCTCCTACGGGGTCGCCCTGCCGGCCTTCCTGGTCACCATCTTCGGTGGCCTGAGCATGATCTACCGCTCCGGCTTCCGCTGGTCGGTGCCGTCGATCCTGATGGTCGCCGGGCTCTGGGGCTGGACCTTCGGTGGTCTGGGGGCGCTCCTGGACTCGACGATCGGGATCAACCAGGTAATGCACAACACCCTGTGGGTGCCGGCCCACTTCCACACGTACTACCTGCTGGGTGCGCTCGCCTTCGCCTGGGCCTACCTGTACCATCTCCTCGGCGAGCTGAGCGGCGCGTCCGAGAGCCGGCTCGGCAGCCTCGCGGCCTGGCTGTACGGGATCGGCGGAGCCGGCTTCATCCTGACGTTCTTCGTCTCCGGGGCGGCCAGCGTCCCGCGGCGCTACGCGGTCCACATCCCGGAATGGCAGGTCTACGCCCAGGCCTCGGTGCCCTTCGTCCTCGTCCTGATGCTGGGCATCGGCTGGCTGGCTGTCGCTATGCTCGGCCGGTTCGCCCAGGCCTGGCAAAAGGCCGGGGCGTGAGGGCCAGATTCCCGGTGCCCTGAACGACGCGGCCGGGAGCGGGGGGCGAGTTGGATAGGTGGGGCATCGGGATCGCCCTGCTGGCCGGCGTGTGGCTCTACACGGCGGGGTGGGCGCGGGCGCGCCAGCGAGCTGATGGTTCGCTGGCGACGCGAAAACGCCTGCTCGCCTACGTCACCGCGACCGCCGTCATTGCCATCGCGCTGATGTCGGCCATCGACACGTTCCAGTCACGGCTCTTCTCCATCCATATGCTCCAGCACATGCTGCTGGTGTACCTGGCCGCGCCGCTGCTGCTCCTATCGCGGCCGGCAACCTTCTGGCGCCAGGGGCTGCCGGCCGGCTTGCGTACGTGGCCGACAGGCGTGCGAGAATGGCGGGCAGCGGAGGTCCTATCCCACCTTGCCCGGCCAGCGGTGGCGCTGGGGTTGTCCACGGTCATCCTGTGGCTCTGGCACATCCCCACGGCCTACGACCTGGCGCTGGAGAATGACGTCGTCCATGCCCTGGAGCACCTGACGTTCTTCGGAGCCTTCCTGCTCTACTGGTGGCCGCTGATCGGATCGCCCTCGCGGCTGACCACCAACGCGGCGCGGACGGTGTACCTGGCGGGCGGCGGCGCGCAGTCGGGATTCCTGGGCGGCATCATCACGTTTTCCCCCCGGGTGCTGTACACCCACTACCTGAACGCGCCCCGGACGGGTGGGCTCTCGGCCCTGGCCGATCAGCAGCTCGCGGGCGTCGTGATGTGGTTCCCCGGCGTGCTCATCTATGGCCTGGCAGCAGCGCTCACCATGACCGGGGAGTGACGAGGGGCGAGAGGCTCGCCACGAAGACACAAAGGACACCACGAGACGCGCGGCGCGCTCGTGATCGGTAGCTCCTTCGTGCTCCTTGTGTCTTTGTGGTGAACCATCGTCTCTACCCCTCTCCAATGCAGACGCGCCGGCCCTCGACGCGCAGCCGCCCCTCGCCAAAGAGCCGGATCGCCTCGGGGAGGGCGCGGTGCTCCTCGGCGAGGATGCGCGCCGCTAACCGCTCCGCGTCGTCGTCTTCCTGGACCGGCACCACCCGCTGGACGATGATCGGCCCCCCGTCGACCTGCTCGGTGACGAAGTGGACGGTGCACCCGCTGACCTTGACGCCGTGGGCGAGCGCGTCGGCCTGGGCGTGGAGCGAGCCGGCGAAGGCGGGGAGCAGCGCGGGGTGGACGTTGATGATCCGATGTCGGAACGCCTCCAGGAGCGGCGCGGTGACAATCCGATCGTAGCCGGCGCAGGCCACGAGCCGGACATCGTGTCGCCGCAGGCAGTCGACGATGGCCGCGTCGTGGGCCCGCCGCGTCGGATAGTCAGCCCGGACGACGACCGCGGTCGGCACGCCGGCGCGCTGGGCTCGCTCCAGCGCCAGCACGCCGGGGTGATTGCTGATGACGATGGCGACGGTTGCCGATAACTCGCCTCGGGCCTCGGCGTCGAGGATCGCCTGGAGGTTCGTCCCCCGGCCCGAGACGAGCACGCCCAGCCGCAGCGCGCTCATGGCACTCCGCGACGGAGCGATGAGGCGAGGCGGGGGGAATGGACCGCGCGCCAGCAACGCCGCGAGAGAGAAGCTACTCCCCCGTCCCGCGTCGTCCCCCCTCTCCGCGTCGGAGAGGGAACCGACCTAACCCCCCTGCCCCCCTTCCCGACGCGGGAAGGGGGGATAGCGGGGAGAGGGGG
>JACPQP010000071.1 GCA_016190465.1 Chloroflexota bacterium | reverse complement strand
GTCCAGGAAGGGCCGCGGCCCTTCCTGGCGGGGTTTGGGGTGTCCCCAAAACCACCAAAAACTTTCTGATACCTACTTTGCTTGGTGTGCGGCCCGCCAATACCGGAGTTGCCCACGCCCGCCCCGCCGCATATAATGACTGTCGGGCTGGTACCAAGCCAGGGGCGCCGTCCGGCGAACGGGGGACGAGGCGGGCTGTCAACGGATGTCGGGAACGGATTGAACGGATTGCCGAGCGAAAGACGCGAAAGGGCGACGGGGTTGTTCCTGGCGCTTCTGCTCAGTCTCCTGGGCACGTTCGTCACGAACCGCGCGATACCGACTCGCCTCGCCTTCGCCACGGCCAGCCGCCCGCTCTACATGATGCGGGTGGACCTCGCCTACGACCAGGCGCGTCTCGCTGTCGAGCAGCGGGTGACCGTCCCCAACCGCACCGGGCAGCCGCTTGATGTGCTCGTCTTCCACGTGACCCCGGCCCACTACGGCGCGTTCATGCTCAAGTCGGCGATGGTCGACGGCCGGCCGACGACGCCACGGCGCACCGGCACGGTGCTCGAGCTCGCGTTGCCCGGGCCGCTGTCTCCGGGTGAATCCACGACGGTCGCACTCGATTACACGATCCAGCTCCCGCGGCCAGGAACGCTTCGCTTCGGCGCCAGCCAGGACGTCATCGCCTTGGGAACATGGTACCCCATCCTCGCCGTCTGGGGGGCCCCTGTTGGTGAGAATGACTGGGATCGCTCCCAGTACACCGAGATCGGTGACGCCCTCTTCGCCGAGGTTGCCGACTACGACGTGACCCTGACGACCGATCGCCCGGTCACGGTGGCCTTTGGCGGCGACCTGGTCTCGCGCAACGGGAACCAGTGGCGGCTGCGAGCCGAGCGCTTCCGCGAGTTCGGACTGGCCATCTCGCATCGCTACGAGACGCGCTCCGCCGAGGTTCTTGGTGAGAATGGCGGTGAGAATGGCGGCATCACGCTAGTGACGCACTACCTGCCGGAGCATCGCGCGGCCGCCGCCGAGTTCCTGGCGACTGGCCTGCCGCTCGTGCGTTGGGGCAACGCGGCGCTCGGTCGGTTGCCACACACGCGTATCACCATCGCCGAGACCGGGAGCGCCGATCCCTACGGCGTCGGCCAGGAGTATCCAGGCCTCGTCTTCGTCGGCTCGGTCGCGATGCAGGGGGGCGCCGGCCGCGGGGGCTACCTGAGCTATCTGGTCGCGCACGAACTGGTCCATCAGTGGTTCTACGGGCTCGTGGGGAGCAACCAGATCGAAGAGCCCTGGGTGGACGAGGCGTTTGCGACCTACCTGTCGTACCGGTTCTTCGCTGACGAGTTTCCGGGCCTGTTTCCGGCGCTGTGGAGCGGCGTTCTCGCGCGCTATCAGGCCGAGCGCGGTCTGCTGGGCGACCGGCCGGTAAACTCGAGTGTCCGCGACTTCGCGAGCGAGGCCGACTACTTCGCGGTCGTCTATCGGCGCGGCACCCTCTTCCTCGACGAGCTGCGGACGGCGCTGAGCGACGCGGTGTTCCGGGAGCTCCTGCGCACGTTTGTCGCCCGGTACCGCGACGAGATACCACGGGGCACCGACTTCCTCGACCTGGCCCAGGCGCAGACGAGCGCCGACCTCTCCCCGCTCTTCCGCAGGTATTTCACCTACGGGAAGTACGATCCGGTCCGGCTGGATCACGCGATCCCCAACGGCTGGTTCTTCAAGCAGGCGAATGGCCGGGGCGGCGCCGGCGATCTCGGCTACCAGGTGACCGACGACGACGGCGTTCGATTCTGGAGCGAGTTTCGGCGGCTCGGCGGCGTCGCGGGGCTCGGTTACCCGGCCTCGCGGCGGTTCGAGTGGGATGGGTTCACCGTCCAGGTGTTTCAGAAGGCGATCCTTCAGTGGCGGCCCGAGGCCGGCCAGGCCTATTTCGTCAACGTGCTGGACCGATTGAGCGCGGCGGGCCGCGATGACTGGCTCTACGCCTACCGGCAAACGCCGCGTCCCCTCGACACCTCTCCCGACAGCGGGCTGCGTTGGGACGCGGTGATCCGGCGGCACCTCGCGCTGCTCGACCGGTTCCCGGCGATCCGGGAGAAGTACCTGGCCAACCCGAACTGGCTGGACCACTACGGGCTGCCGGTCTCGGCCGGGGACTTCGACGGTGTGTCGGTCGTCCGCGTCCAGCGAGCTGTCTTCCAGCAGTGGAAGGTCGCGGTCCCCTGGGCGCGCGCCGGCGAGGTGACGATCGCCAATGGCGGCGACCTGGCGAAGGAGGCCGAACTCCTCCCCACGGCGGGGCTCGCGCCGGAGCCCGCCCGATGAGGTTGGGGATTCTTTCTGGGGGACACCCCCAGCCCCCCGCCCTGACGGGGCTCGCAATGGAGTCTGTCCGATGAGGTTGCTGACCCCCCGGCGCGGCCACGTCGGCCGACCCGCAGCCGTCGAGCTTGACTCGCGCCTGCGACCGGAGGCCGCTGCTGAAGCGCTTCTCGATCTCCCCGGCCTCGCCTTCCTCGATAGCAGCCTGTCCGGCGGGACGAGCGGCCGTTACTCCTACGTCGCCGCTGCTCCAGCGACTCTCCTGACCGCGACCGGGCGGCGGGTCCGGCTGGTCCGGGCCGACACCGCCCACGAGCACGAGGCGCACCCATTCGAGGTGCTCCGGCCCGAGCTTTCGGACCGCCCATCGCTCCCAGATCTGCCACCGTTTCAGGGAGGCGCCATCGGCTACTTCGGTTATGAGCTTCGCCACCACTTTGAGCGTGGCAGCGCCTTGCCGCCGGATCCCGCCGGGGTGCCAGACCTGGTCGTCGGCGTGTATGACTGGGTGCTCGCCTGGGATCACGCGCAGGGCCGCTGCTGGCTTGTCGAACAGGAGGGTGGTCATTCGGCAGGGGACGGGCCCTTCCGGCGAGGTGACTTGCTGGCTCGACTGGCGTCGGCGGCGATTCGACCGGCGCCGCCGATGCCCGGTGCCCCGGGTGTCCGTCTCCACTCGAACTTCACCCGTCGGCGCTACCTCGCCGCCGTGCGGCGGGCGCAGGAGTACATTGCCGAGGGAGACATTTATCAGGTGAACCTCTCGCAACGGTTTCGCGGGAGGTGGCCAGGCGATACCTGGGCGCTCTATCGGCGGCTTCGCGCCATCAGTCCAGCCCCGTACGCCGCCTACCTTAGTTGGTCCGGGCTCGACGGCGTGACGATCCTGAGCGCCTCTCCCGAGCGCTTCCTGCGGCTGGACGGTCGAGCGGTGGAGACGCGACCGATCAAGGGGACTCGACCCCGCGGTCGGTCGCCCGAAGACGATGCCCGACTCGCCGCCGAGCTGCTCGCCAGCGTGAAGGACCGCGCGGAGAACGTGATGATCGTCGATCTGCTCCGCAATGATCTCGGTCGGGTCTGCCGGATCGGCTCGATCCGCGTGCCCCGGTTGTTCGACCTCGAGGGCTACGCGCAGGTCTGGCAGCTCGTGAGCACCGTCGCCGGTCAGCTCAACGGCCGGCACGACGCCCTGGGCCTGCTGGCGGCGTGTTTCCCCGGTGGCTCGGTGACCGGTTGCCCGAAGATCCGGGCGATGGAGATCATCGCCGAGTTGGAGGCGACACCGCGCGGCGTCTACTGCGGCGCGATCGGCTACCTGGGCCACAATGGGGCGATGGACACCAGCATCGTCATCCGCACCGTCGTCGTCGCCCGTCAGACGCTCTCGCTTCAGGTCGGTGGAGCGGTTGTCGCCGACTCGGATGCCGAGCAGGAGTACGCGGAGACGCTGGCGAAGGCGGCGGGGGCGTTCGAAGCGCTGGGCGCGGTGATCGAAGACGCGTAAGCGGTCCCGGCGGGAGTGATCGTGATCTTGGGGCAGGGTGTGGTAGGGCCTCGGCGCGTGAACGAGCGACGTGTTTGGGTGAATGGCCAGCCGGTTGACGAGCGGGCTCCCGCGCTGAGCGCGCTCGATCGGGGGTTCACGCTCGGCGACGGGGTCTTCGAGACGATGCGGGCGCGCGATGGGCGGGTCTTCGCGTTCGAGCGGCATCTCGCGCGGTTACGGCGCGGCGCCGGAGTGCTGGCGCTGCCCCTGCCGCCGGTGGGCGAGCTGGAGCGCCTCGTTTGCGGCGCACTCGCCGATGTCCAGCCCGATACGTGGGTGACGCTCCGCCTCTCGATCAGCCGGGGCTTTCCCCGGCAGCGTGGCCTCCTGCCTGACCCGGACGCCATTCCGACCGTCGTGCTCCACCGGGCGCCGCTCGTCCCGTATCCTGCCGATCTCTACGACCGGGGCGTGACGGCTATCGTCAGCGCCGTTCGTCGCAACGAGCACTCGCCGCTAGCCACGATCAAGTCGCTCTGCTACCTCGAGAACGTGTTGGCCCGCCAGGCGGCCGCCGCCCGGGGCGCCGGTGAGGCGCTGCTCTGCAACACCGCCGGGGAGCTGGCCTGCGCGAGCGCGATGAACCTGTTTGCCGTCTTCGGCGCGGCGCTCGTCACGCCACCGCTGTCGAGCGGCGCGCTGCCCGGTACGGTGCGGGCACTCATCCTGGAGAAGCTGGCCCCCGTGGCCGGCCTGGAGCCGGTCGAGCGCCCGCTGGTGCCCGAGGACCTCGCTCGTTGCGACGAGGCATTCCTGACCAACGCGCTCGCCGGCGTGCTACCGCTCGTGCAGGTGGATGGGCACCCGGTCGGTGATGGCGCGCCCGGCCGCTGGAGCCGGCGTCTGTACCAGATCCTCGCTGACGTCTGGAAAAGTGAGTGAGACCAGGAGCGCGCAATGACCAATCCAGGAGACAAGGCACCCGACTTCATTCTCCCTGAGAAGAGCGGAGGCGAGTATCGCCTCGCGGACGCCCTGTCCAGGGGGCCGGTCGTCCTCGCCTTCTTCAAGGCGGACTGCGCCGCCTGCACCCTGGGGTTTCCCTATCTGGAGCGGCTCCGCCAGTCTTACCCGGGCGACCACTGGCAGATCTGGGGCATCTCCCAGCATCCGCCGCGGGCGGCCGAATGGTTCGCCAGAAACACCGGCGTCACCTTCCCGCTCCTCGTCGACGGCGACGGGTTCCCGGTCTCCCGCCTTTACGACCCCCCGGCTACGCCGACGGTCTACCTGGTGGATCGAGCTGGGATAGTGCTCGCGAGCCACGCGGGAGTGAACAAGACCGAGTTGAACGGGCTTGCCGCGCGGCTCGCCGGACTGATCGGCGAGCGACCCGTCGTCATCGCCCCGCCCGACGACGGCAAGCCCGCCTTCCGGCCTGGCTGAACGTCGCGGCACACGGGCTAGTCTAGCCCGTCAGGGGATGATCGGTAACTGCAGTCACAGCACCTGTCGCCTGGGATCGTGAATGTTCGTTGCCGCCCAGATTGCCCGCGCCTCGTTGCGGGTCAGGTGCCCCTCGTTGACGGCGCACAAGAGCACTTCCTCGCTTGCGAGCCAGGGCACCTGCGGGACGAGCCGTTCGCAAGCGCGACGGGCCGTGTAGTCGTCGAGGGCCGCGCCGAATTGCCGGCGACATGCGATAGCGATGGTGGCCGATTCCCCCTGACCGAGCGTGCGGCTGATCTGAGCGAAGAGCGCACCCTCGGCACGTGGATCGATGGCCACGAAGGTGATGATCCGACGGGCGTAGAGATCGTCCAGGACCGTACTGACTCGATGGCCCTCGGCTTTCCACGCCGCCGCCTCTGTCCTTACTTCCAGGGGGATGAGCCACTGGCCGGGCCAGAAATCGAGAACCCGAGCTAGAGCGTTTGCCTTGTGAAGCGTCGAGATGACCGAGTTGTCGAGGACATACGGCGACTTCAGAGGACTGACTACCAGACGCAATTCGCTCTCTCCACCGAGGCGCCCTACCCGGCCGCCCCCGCTTCGGCACGGTCATCGCGTATCGGCCGAAGCTTCTCGTGCAGGCCGTGGTAGCTCACACGCAGTAGCTCGGCCAGCTTCGCGAGGGAGATCCGGGCCTCTTCGTACGCCTTGATCGCGAGGTAACGGAAGCGAGCCGGGAGAACAGGCTCCAGGTACCCGTCCTCGACCTCATATCCGAGCGCCTGCGCCAGGTCCTTGAAGGTGCCGCGGCGCTTCCAGTATTCCTCATGCACGCGACGGGGGAGCTTCCGGAGGGCCACCAGCCGCCACGACATGGTCTGTCCGCTCACTCCGAACTGCATAGCGAGGTGGACGAGGTCGAAATCAGTGAACTGACCGTTATTCGCCGCGAGTACCGTTTCGAGCTGTGCGAGAACGGCCCGACGGGGCATCAGGAAGCTCGAGGCAAACGCATTGGCGAAGTGCTCGTCTGCGGATCGCTGGACGATCTCGATCGTCGCGTCAATCCGAGCCTGAGGCATGCCCTGCCTCGCGAGGTGGACGAGGACGTGGGCATACTCGTGTGCGAGCGAGAAGTTGCGGCGGTACGCTTCCTCCTTCGCGTTGACGGCAATGCAAGGCCGACCGTCGTTGTCGCGGACGACCAGCCCGGACCAGCTCTGGTTCTGCACGGGGATCAAGAACGTTCGGATCCCGACCGTGCTGTCCAGAAGGTCCATCAGATCCTTGAGCGGGGCATCACCCAGCCCGAGCCTCCCACGCTCCATCTCAGCGAGGGTCTCAGCATCCTGCTCGGTGCGGAACCCAAACCGCGAGTAGTCGGGTGGGAACGGAAGTGGAGCTACCCCTGCCAGTTCCTCGATGAGCGCGTAGTCCCGAACAAGCTGGTGGAAAGTCACAATCGAGCTACGGTCGAGAATCTGGACATCAGCTTCGCGAAAGAGATACTGGAAGCCAGGCGATTCTTGTGGGGCTTCCTCAAAGAAGTAAGCGATGGGCCGATGGTACAGCCGTGCGAATGCGTGAAGCTCGGCGCCAGTGACGCTCCGCTTGCCCGCCTCGATCTCCGAGACCGTCGAGGTGGCCATGCCCATCTGGCGACCGACTTCGCCCTGTGTAAGGCCGAGTGCCCTTCGGGCCGCCTGCAGCCGCGCACCAATCACCGCATCATCGAGCATCATCGTGCGGCTCCGGATGCAAGAGGCATTGGTGTTGCCTCCTCGTGTGTTACGGAAATACCGAAATCTGACCGACCTACGTTGATAGATGCTACCAGATTATCGGACAACTGTCAAATGACAACCTGGCCTGCCGAGCATCGTCGTTGCTTCCGAGGAAGTGACCGGCTGGCTGATGAGACGGCGCTTGCACGAGGTTTGCACCCCGCGTGTACTCGCTTGTGAAACGCTCACGGTGGGCCGGCCGGATAGGAGGGGCACCGAACTGAACGCCGTGCCGAGGCCTACTCCGCTCTGGCGCATTGCGCGCAACCCCAAGATGTGTGACGGCGAGGATATCCCCCACATCCGAGTAGTTCCCGATCCCGTCGGCGAAACCCTCACCGTCTACTGGGCCGAGCTACAGGCCGAGCAGATCTGCAAGGAGACCGGCGGGGGAGTCACCCTCATCAAGGATGCGCGGACGCACGGGGCAATCGGCTTTTAGCGGCTTTGCTACTGTCCGGAGCGAGGCAGCCAGGCAATCACTTTCGCGGAGACTGCCGGATGGGCAGGGAGTTCACCGTCGTAGTCGAGCGCGATGGGGAAGGCTACCTTGTCGCAAGTGTCCCTTCCCTTCCCGGATGTCATACGCAGGCGCGTTCGATGGACGAGCTCCTTGAACGGATCAAAGAAGCCATCCAGCGTTGCCTGGAGGTCCAGGGCGAAGAGGCCCAGGAGCAACTGGAGCTCGTCGGCATCCAGCGAGTCACCGTGCGAGTAGACTACCAGTCGAATGCAAGATGACGCTTGCACGCAACTTGCAGCCCCGGTATACTCGTCGGTGAAAGGCTTGTGGGGCGCTTTGAAGGAGGGGCGAGAGATGACCGCTGCACCGAAGGTTGCCTCGCCCTGGCGCATCGGCCGGAACCCGGCGATCGGTGGCGGTGAACCGATTGTCGAGGGGACCCGGATTCCAGTGAGCGCGATTGTCGCGACGTGGCACTCCTACGGTGACATGGACCGAGTCCTCAGCGCCTACCCACGCCTTGACCGGGAGGCCATCCAGTGCGCACTGAGCTACTACCACCGGCACCGAGACGAGATTGATCGCCTGATCGAGGAAAGTGAGCAGGCGGCGTACGCGACCGAATGATGGCGCCGCCGTCTCTCTGCCTGGATGAGTGCGTGGATTGTAGCCTGGTCGAAGCCCCGCGAAAGCGGGGCTTTCCTTGTTACGACGGTGGTTGAGCACAATGTCTCAGAACCGACAACCTAGTGGTACTATCGGTGACTGACCATCGGGTTCCATTGTTCGAAGTTGCGACACCCATGGGCTTTACGGTCCGCACGACCGCCGAGTGCTCGGACTTGATTGTGCACAAACACCCGGAAATACGCGGGCATCTCCAGGGGGTCCAGCAGTGGTTGGCAGCTCCCCAGCAGGTGCGCCAGAGCAAGCGGGACAGGATCGGCTGCGAGCGGCTCTACGATTGCCCGGAGCCAGGGGACCAGGCTGTCACCATTGTGACGAGCGCGGCTCTCGATGTCGATATCCAAGGAGAGTGACTCATGACCAGAGAGTTTACTACGGTAATCGAGCGCGATGAGGAAGGCTACCTCATTGCCAGCGTCCCGTCCCTGCCAGGGTGCCATACGCAGGCGCGTTCGATGGACGAGCTCCTTGAACGGATCAAAGAAGCCATCCAGCTTTGCCTGGAGGTCCAGGGCGAAGAGGCCCAGGAGCAACTGGAGCTCGTCGGCATCCAGCGGGTCGCCGTGTGAGCAGATTGCCCTCCGTCACGGGAGCGCAAGTGATACGAGCCCTGGAGCGAGCCGGTTTTGCCGTCGCCCGCCAGCGCGGCAGTCACGTCTTTCTCTCGCATCCCGATGGGCGTTCCACGGTGGTGCCCGTCCACCGGGGCGAAACGCTCGGCCCTGGGATGCTGCGCAAGATTGCCCGCGACGCGCAGCTAACCCGCGAGGAGTTGCTCGCTTTGCTTCGACAATAGTCAGGTCAAGGCTTGAGATGCATATCCCCTCGCGAGCTGACCTTGCGCACAAGGTGGTCCTCTCGGATAGCGAAGTGGACGAGGAGCCGCCGAGCACCGCGTGGCTGAAGCCTCTGTCGCTCCAGAAGAGCTTCGCCGACCGTGAAGAGAAGCGTGTCCTCAAGTCGAGCGTTGGCGCACAGGCCATCGGCGAACTCGACGCCTGGTTCGAGCGTCGGTGTACCGCTAGCCGCGACTTCAAGGACGAGTTGATCGACTTGCTCGACGCCTCGAAGTTTGGCACCAGGGAGTACACGCCATACCAGGTCTACATGAAGGCGCTGTTCGAGTACTTCCGCGCCGATCTCGGTGAAGACATCGGCTCGACGACGACGCGCTCGGCGGTCGATCTGGCGGAGTTTCAGGAGCGCGCGGTCAAGAAGGCCTACAAGATCCTGGATCGCTACGACGGCGTGCTCATCGGCGATTCGGTAGCAGTCAGCCGTCAGTCGGCGGCTATCCGATAGCTGTCTGGCGCGACTGATAACTGATTGCTGACGACTGCTTCGGAGAATCCTCAACGGGGAGGGCGTGGCTGTAGAACACGAGGCCCGTGACCGGCTTGGGCACGAAGTAGGTCGATTTCTGGGGCATGCGGTCCGACGCCAGCGCGACGTCGCGGATCTGGGTGACGCGCGTGGGGTTGACCAGGAACGCCAGTTGCGCGTCGCCGGCGCGGACAGCCCGGAGCACGCTGGCGGCGTCCTGGCCATGGGTGTACTCGACGTAGCCCTCTGACTCGACCTCTCGACCGCCAAGCCCCAGCATCGGCCCGAGGATGACCTCGTGCAGGACCGCGATGTCGAGGCTGCGCCACGCATCGGAGTGGGTGACGCTGTGCCCCCAGATGGCGTGTCGATCGCGCAGGCGGAGGATGTGGACCTGCGCCGGCGAAAGCCCGGCCACGGCAAAGGCGTGTCCGCCGTCGGCGTGAGTGGCCGCGGCGGCGAGGAGCCCCTCGAGGGCGCGCGGCTGCGCCTCGAGCCCGGTGGCGTCCACGGCGTCGATGGCGAACAGCACCGCCAGTTGACCACGCAGGCGGTGCGAGTCAAGCGAGGTGAGGCCACGGATCAGGCGGTGGATCGGCAGGATCACCAGCCCCGGATCCCCCATCTCCAGCAGCAGCATCAGCGCATAATCAGCCGGGCCGCCCGGTGGCTGGCCACCGGCTCGCTGCTCGTTGCGATACGCGAGCGCGGTCTCGTAGCGGTGGTGTCCGTCGGCGATGAAGATCCGCTTTGTCGCGAAGGCTCGCCGGATCACTTCGACCACCTGAGGGCCGTCGCCCCGCCAGAGGCGCTGACCGGTCGCCGCGGCAGGCACCGAGCCATCGAGGAGCGACATCTCGGCGACCGGTGGTTGCCCCTCGATCGCGTCGCCGATCGCCGTCACGATGCGGCCGGAGGGATCATCGTACATGGCCAGGATCGGGCTGAAGTTCGCCCGTGTCGCCCGCAGTAGCTCGAGGCGGTCCGCCTTGGGCTTGGGGAGCGTTCGCTCGTGGGGGAGCACGATGCCGTTCTCCCAGTCCTCGACGCGCACGAGGGCGAACAGCCCCCGTCGGGTGCGCCGCGTGCCCCCGACGGTGAACGTCTCGTCGTACACGTAGAGTCCCGCCGTATCGTCGGCGGCGAGCACCCCTTGAGCCTGCCAGGAGGCGAACGTCTGCGCAGCCCGCGTGTACCGGCTGTTGGACGGCGTGTCGGTCGGGTACTCCTGGCCGAACTCCAGCCGGATCGCGTTGTGGGCGCTTCGCGCGTAGAAGTCCGCCTGCGCCGCCGGGGAGATGATGTCGTACGGAGCGGTGACTACGCGGGAGAGCGAGCCAACGATCGATTCGACGTAGCGAACGGCGCGAAACGGCCGAATCTCCGCCATGCGCTGCCTCCGGTTGGGTGTCAGGTGTCGGGTGTTGGGGATCGGGGTCGAGGCTCCGGACTCCAGCACCAGACTCCCATGCCAATGATACCAGCGCCAGTGCAGCCCGTCCACCCGCCGGATCTGCTGCGTCGGGGGAACCCCTGCTGGTTTATAATGCCGCTGGTAGCTGGTAGGTGGCATTGTGTTGGCCCCGCGCCCGTCCATACGGGAGAGGGCGAACACAATGCGACCTACAACCGCCCAACCAGGGAGATCTCGGTGAAGATCAGTGCGGTGGGCAAGGCGCTCGGCGTTCCGGTGCCGACGCTGCGGCGTTGGACCCAGGAGTTTGGCCCAGGGCTCACCCTGGAGGCCCGGGGGATACAGGGGCAGACCCGGCTGTTCTCGCCGCGCGACGTCCGATTGCTCCGCCGGATCGGGGAGCTCCTGGCCGAGCCGGAGGCGACCTATGCGTCGGTGCGCCGGAAGCTTGCCGACGAGCGGCTCTTCCCGGCGACGGAGGATCCGTCTGTGGACGATCAGCCTGCGAGCACACCGGAATCCGAGCGAGAAGCCGCCGAGCGGTTCGTGCGCATCGTGTGCGAGCCACTGATGGCGGAGATGCTCCAGCCGGAGCAGCGCCGGCTCCTCGCCCTCGAGCGCGAGGTCGCCCGGCTTGGAGCCGAAGTCCAATCGCTCGCCGAACGGCTCACCCAGGCGGCTGCCGAAGGTGCCGAGGCCGGCCGACGTCGCTGGCCGTTTGGCCAACCGGGCCGCTAGAGCGAATTGCAGATTTCCGATCTCCGATTGGGCCGGGGGTCCGGCTGCGCGCTGGCTCTGGCGGCCCTGTTCGTGGTATTTGTCTGGCTCACCGGCCGCACGACCGCACCTGATGCCCGTCCAACGGGCGATGTCATCGAGCTGGCACAGCGCATGGATGCGAAAGTCGAGGAGTTCCAGGATGCGGCGCGGTTGGGCCGCGCGCGTCTGGAGATAGCCGAGGACGAGCTGAACGCCCGGATCGCCGTCGGGCTGGCCGATCAGGCGAGCCTGGTGCGTGTGCGCGCTGTCCGCGTGCACCTGCGCCGGGGCGAGGCCGCCGTCGAAGGGGAGATCGCGATCGGCCGATTTCCGATCCCACAGCGGGTTGAGATCCCCGTTCTGGCCACCGTGAGACCACACGCGACGGATGGCACGGTCAGGCTCTCGGTGGAGGCGATCGACCTGGGCTGGGTCGACCGCCTGCCGGTCTTGCCCGGCTGGATGCGAGCCACCCTGCGCCAACGGCTCGGCCCGGATGGAGATCAGTACGTGCGCCTCGATGGGGTGTACGTTGATGAAGTCGACGTCGAGCCGGGCGTCCTGTTGATCGTCGGCAGGCCGGTCTGAAACCATCGGCAATGCGCCTACCGCTGTAGGTCAGCCAGGAGTTGGCGCGCCCGGTGCAGCTTCGCCTCGTCGCCG
This sequence comes from Chloroflexota bacterium, assembly GCA_016190465.1. Classification (GTDB taxonomy): domain Bacteria; phylum Chloroflexota; class UBA6077; order FW602-bin22; family JACPQP01; genus JACPQP01. The sequence continues at coordinate 3,405 of JACPQP010000071.1, read as the reverse complement.
GCCACTGCCTCGCGCGCCATCGTCAGCGCCTCCCGCAGCCGCGCCGCCACCGGCGAGCGGTCCCCTTCGATCGCCTTCTCGGCTCGGTTGATCTCGGCCTCGAGATCCCGTCGGGCCCGCTCGAGCACGGCGGGGTCCTGACCGTTCTGGGCGCCCCGAACGCTCTCCAGCTTGCCAGCCACGCCGTTGGCGAGCGGCTTGACGTCGGCCTTTGGCTGAGGAGTGCCGCTGCCGGCCGGCGTGCTGGGCCCCGGCTGGCCGGTGAGCGGGGCGAGCTGACGCGCCGCCTCGTCGAACTTCCCGACATCGCCGGCGAGGCCGTTGCGGATCGACTCGACCGCCCCTCGCAAAACGTTGGCCGAGCCATCTCCTGGCCCGAACTTGAGGGCCGGCTCGATCTGCTGGATCGTCTGGAGCAGGTCACGCTGAGCCCGGAGCAAGTCGTCGGTGCCACCGGAGTCCAGTGCCCGACGCATCGCCGCCAGCCGGTCCTGGAGGGCCCGCGCCATCTTCGCCTGGTCGACGGCCTGGTCTCCACCGGCGGGGTGGTTGGTCGTGCCGGTAGCGCCGCCGAGCTTGGCCAACTGCTCGGCCGCGCCGTCGAGCTTGGCCAGGTCGCCGCTTAGCCCGCCACGAAGCGTTCGGAGCGCTTCGCTCAGTCGTGGCGCGTCGGGCAATTGGCTGGCTCGAGCCGCAGCCTCGGCGCGATCGACCTCGTCGAGGAGCTCGCGCTGACGACGCAGCACATCCGTTCGATCGCCTCGGGCAACTGCACCGCGGAACGCGGCCAGCTTCTCGCTGATCGAACTGATCGTCTGGCCGAGATCGACCGAGGCGCCGCCGTCGCCACCGGTAGGTCCGGTGAGCGCCGCCAGCGCACTCGACGCCCTGGCCAGAGACTCTGGATCACCGCGCAGCCCCTTCTCGAGGTCGGCGATGACCGCGCGAAGCGAGCGCGCCTGCTCCGAGTCGTCTCCGGCCAGCGAACCCTTCACCGCTGCCAGCTCGTTGAGAAGATCACGCTGTCGGCGCAACAGTTGATCCATGTTGCGCTCCCGCTGCGCCTGGCGGTAGCCCTGGAGCTTCTCGTTCAAGCCGTGGGTGAGCCCCCCCAGATCGGCTGTCACCAGCCGCTCCGCGACGGGCGTTCCGGCAAGAGGGGTGCTCGAGGAGCGTCCTCCACCTCCGCCAAGCTGGCGCAAGGACGTCAGCGCGTGCTCCAGGCGGTTGGCATCGCCGTCGCGGATGTCCGCGATAGCGTCGCGAACCTGGTCTGCCTGAATCGAGCGGTCGCCCCGCAAAGCTTGCTCGGCGCGCTCCACCTCGGTCAGCAGGTCGAGCTGGAGCGCCGCGGCCCGGTCGAGCGCGCCGGAATCGCGCCGCACCGCGCGGAACGCCGCCAGCTTCTCGCTCAACGATTTTGCCGAGCGCCACACTTCGGCGCTCGGCGGGACCGGCGTCGGGCTCGGCGTCGGCGTGGGGGTCACCGTCGGCGTTGCCGTCGGAGACGATGGTGTGGGAGTCTCGACGGGTGTCGGAGAAGCGGTGTCTTCCACCGTGGATTCGTCGGGCGTCGCCTCGGCCGTCTCGTCCTGCATGGCGGTCTCAGGCGGGGTTGGCACCCCGCCGGCCACGGTCTCACAGCCCGCCGCGGCCAGGGCGATCGCCAGCGCGACGATCAGGAAAGTCAGCCCGCGGTGACGCGTTCGCATCGGCCACCTCGTCACATATCATTGTGCTGGCTGCGCTCGTGCGTGTTGGCGCAGCCCTCACCCCTGCCCTCTCCCAGAGGGAGAGGGTTTGCGATTTCGTTTCAAGAAGCGTGCCGGCACAGCCCTCACCCCTGCCGCCGTTCCTGAGCCTCGTCCCGCGCCTGCGGGAGAGGGGAATAACCGCCCCCCTCTCCTGAATCCGATCGCGTGCCCGGCCCCGCCGCACCTCGTCCGCGTTGCGGGAGAGGGGAATAACGGCCCTCATCCCCTGCCCCTTCCCCCAATACTGGGGGAAGGGGAGCGGCATGGCTCCCCCCTCTCCCAGTACTGGGAGAGGGGTTGGGGGTGAGGGCGGAATCACCATCGCGGGCGCAACTCAGCCTACTTCCACGGTGGCCGGGGGAGAGGCGTGCTTGACACGTAATGGCCACCACTTATACTGTGGATGAGAGGAACCGATAGCGAAATGCGAATCCTGGCGGTCGACGTCGGTACCGGCACACAGGATATTCTCGTCTTCGATTCGAGTGAGACGATCGAGAACTGTCCCAAAATGGTGATGCCGTCGCCGACGCTCGTCGTGGCGAACGAGATCCGAAGGGCCACTGCGGCGCGCGAGGCGGTGTTCCTGACTGGCGTGACGATGGGCGGCGGCCCCTCGGCCTGGGCGGCCCACGACCACGCCCGGAGCGGGCTGCCCATCTACGCGATGCCGGATGCCGCGCGCTCGTTCGACGACGACCTCGAGCGGGTCGCGGCGATGGGCATCCGCGTGGTCGAGCCGGCCGAGGGCGAGCGGATTCCGGGTGTGCATCGGATCGAGCTCCGCGACTTTCACTTCGGCGCGATCGCCTCGGCCCTGGCGGCGTTCGGCGTCTCCACGCGCTTCGATGGGTGTGCCATCGCCGTCTTCGACCACGGCGCGGCGCCCCCGGACGTGAGCGACCGGCGCTTTCGCTTTGAGTACATCGCCCAGATCGTCGCCCGGAACGATCTGACGGCGTTCGCCTATCGGCGGATGGCGATCCCGGGCCGACTGAGCCGGATGCTGGCAGTGGCTTCCACGATCCCTCCCGACGTGGAGACACTGGTGATGGACACGGGCCCGGCCGCGATCCTCGGCGCGCTTGAGGATCCGCGCGTCGCCCACGCGGATAACCTGCTGGCGACCAACGTCGGCAACTTCCATACGCTCGCGTTTCACCTGACGAGCGGCCGGATCCTTGGTATCCTGGAGCACCACACGGGCCAACTGACCCGGGAGCGGCTGGAAGGCTATCTGCGACAGCTCGCCGACGGCACGATCGACGACGAAGTGGTCTTCCGTGATATGGGACACGGCGCGCTGGTGGCCGCGGGCCGGCGTGACGATCGCTTGCCCTTGCTGGCGGTCACCGGGCCGCGACGCGAGCTGCTGAGCGGCTCGCGGCTCGATCCCTATTTCGCGGTCCCCCACGGAGACATGATGCAGGCCGGTTGCTTTGGGCTTCTCCGGGCGTTCGCGTGCCACTATCCGGACGCCGCGCCGGAGATCGAGCGGGCGCTGGGACCGGCGCCACTGGCCAGACGAGACCTTCACGTCCCCGGTGCCGTCCCCCCTTCGAACCCCTCTCCCCCGGCCCCCTCTCCCACAAGGGGAGAGGGGGTCTCCGCGCCGGACCCACTCAGGACCGGCCGGCCGGGGGGTGAGGTC
>JACPQP010000375.1 GCA_016190465.1 Chloroflexota bacterium | reverse complement strand
GCACGGCGAGCCGCTCCATCACGTCGGCCTCGGTCGTCCCCAACTCTGCCGCCAGCACCGCGTAGGGACGCTCGGCCAGCGGAAACTCCGATTGGATGCGGTTCAGGAGGCGCCGGTCAAGGTCGTCGATCGCGGGTGAAGGCAATGAGATCACCTCCTCTCAACCCAACCACCTCTGGCTCCGGGATTCTACCACGGCGCTCGCGCCGCTAGCAACCGAACGAGCGTGCGATGGCCCGCGACGCGCGACCTCCACCCATTGCGACTGGCCGCCAGCCTCGGCTATACTGCCACTGTTCGAGCACGATCCGGGAGGCGAGGTCGACCACGGTGCGGGTGCGGGTTGAGCTCTACGCGGACCTCCGGAGATACGCGCCCGGGCGCGACGCTCCAATCACCTGTGAGCTTGCCACGGGCAGCGTGGTGAGCGATCTCCTGGCCCTGCTGGGCATCCCGCCCCGTGACGAGCTGATCGTCGGGATCAACGGGGTACTTGGCGGGCGCCAGAGCGCGCTCGCCGACGGCGACGAGGTGACGCTGCTCACGCCGATGCAGGGCGGAGGTGCCGTTGAGCCAGGGACGGACCTCTCCCCCCTGCCCGCCGTTCCTGAGCCGGGCCCGACGCGGGGAGGGGGGTGGGGGCTCCCCCACCGCGTCGGACCCTGGCGACTGAGAAAGGAGGCTGGGGAGCTAGGTCACCCGCTTGCTCAATCGCACGGCTCGCCGCACCAGGCGACCTGGCGAACTTTGCGTGAGATCTGTACGTGCTTGAAAACGGAGGTGGCTGATGGCACCTGGGTTCTGGAATCGCGTGCTTCGCGTCGACCTGACCAGTGGTCAGGTCGGGGAGGAGAATCCCGACGAGGCATTCTATCGCAAATACCTTGGCGGCCGTTCCTTCATCGCCCACTATCTCCTCGCCGAGGTCCCCCGGGGCGTCGACGCCTTCTCGCCGGAGAATCGCCTGGTCTTCGCGGCCGGGCCGGTGACCGGCATCCCCATGCCGGGGTCCGGCCGCCATAGCGTGGGCGCGAAGTCGCCCCAGACCGGCGGGTTTGGCGAGGGCGAGTCCGGAGGCTACTGGGGCGCCGAGCTGAAGCACGCCGGCTGGGACACGATCGTCGTCCAGGGGCGGGCCGAGCGGCCGACGTATCTCTGGATCGACGAGGACCGCGTCGAGCTGCGTGACGCCAGCCACCTCTGGGGCCGGCTCACCGGCGAGGTCGAGGAGACGCTCCGCGCCGAGCTGGGCGACCGGCTGGTGCGGGTCACCCAGTGTGGGATCGCCGGCGAGAACCGGGTCCGCTACGCCTGCGTGGTCAACGACCTGAACGAGGTCGCCGGACGGACCGGCCTCGGTGCGGTCATGGGGTCAAAGAACCTCAAGGCGATCGCCGTCCGCGGCAAGCAGCGAGTGCCAGTCGCCGACCCATCGGTCATCCAGGGCGTCGCCAAATGGGTGGCCGACACCATCCCCGAGAAGCACTACAACTTCCACACCTTTGGCACGGGCGCGGCGATGCTCGGCAAGCACCTGGAGGGACACCTCCCGGTCCGCAACTTCCGCGATGGGGTCTTCCCCACGGTGACTCAGATCGACGCGAAGGCGATCAAGGCGCAGTACCTGACGAAGATGGACGGGTGCTACGCCTGCTCGGTGCGCTGCAAGAAGCGGGTGAAGATCGAGGCCCGGTGCACGGTCGACCCGAAGTACGGTGGGCCCGAGTACGAGACGATCGCTGCCATCGGCTCGGACGTCGGCGTGGACGACCTGGTGGCGGTCTGCAAGGCCAACGAGCTGCTGAACCTGTACGGACTCGACAGCATCTCCTGCGGTGCGACGATCGCCTGGGCGATGGAGTGCGCCGAGGAGGGCTTGCTGACCCCCCGGGACACGGGTGGGGTTGCGCTCCGGTTCGGGGACGGCGACCAGGTGTGCGAGCTGATCGGGATGATCGCGCGACGCCAGGGGATCGGCGATCTGCTGGCCGAGGGCGCGCTCGGCGCGGCCCGGCGAATCGGTCGTGGCACCGAGCGGTACGCCGTCCACGTCAAGGGGCTGGAGATCGCCATGCACGACCCCCGGGCGATGGCCGGCATGCTGGGGAACTACCCGGTCACGCCGACCGGCGGTGACCACACGGGCGGGGCCCACTACCGCACCTCCCTGCGCAACACCGCGGGCGTCTGCCAGTTTCTCCAGTACGACGAGCCGCGGATGGTCGACATCATCAACGCCACCACCGGCTGGGGCGTCTCCCTGCCGGAGCTGGAGCTGGTGACGCGCCGCGGCCTGACGCTGGCCCGGCTGTTCAACCTGCGCGAGGGCCTCACCCGCGCCGACGACCGGCTCCCGCCGCGGATGCACGAGCCGATCCGCTCTGGCCCGCTCAGCAGCAAGGTGCTGACGACCGAGGAGGTCGACCGGGCCGTCGAGGCGTACTACGAGCAGCAGGGGTGGGACCGCCAGACGGGCGTGCCGACCCGCGAGACGCTGGGGCTGCTGGGCCTGAGCGATGAGGGATGATAGCCGCGGCGGTCGTCGCCACCCTGCCCGTGTTCCTCGTCTTCGTCGCGGCGCAGAAGCAGTTTGTGCAGGGTGTCGTGCTGACTGGTATGAAGGGATAGAATAGTAAGGAAGAATGCCAATGAGCGTCGCCGAAATGAGCATCCACGAGCGAATCGTCACCGCGCTCAAGGGGGAAATGCCCGACCGCGTGCCGTGGACCATCTACGCGGGATTGCTGCCCCGCGGCGGGGTCGAACGGCGGCTTCGCAACAAGGAGCTCGGCCTCGTCAGCTACCCGCTGGTCTATGCCACCCAGCGCCCCCACGTCAATCTGGCCGAGCGCTCCATCGAGGAGAACGGCGAGACCGTCCAGGTGCGAACCTATCAGACACCACTCGGCGAATTGACCGAGAAACGTCGGACCGAGCCCGGATACAACAGTTCCTGGATCCTCGAGTACTTCGTCAAGCAACCACGCGACTACGAGATCCTGGAGTTCATCATTCGAGATACCGTTTATCGACCGGACTACTCGGTCTTCGTGCGGGCCCGGGGAGAGATGGGCGACGACGGCCTGGTCGGCGCGCGGATCCTCCGAGTGCCCTACCAGCGCCTCTGGATCGAGTTCACCGGGCTCGACCGGCTCCTCCTTGACCTCAACGACTGCCCTGATCTGGTGGGCCGAGTGGTCCAGGCGATCGACGAGAAGGACCGTGAGCTCTGGGAGGTAGTTGCCGCCTCGCCGTCCGATGACGTCTGGTGTCCGGACAACGTCACCGCCCAGGCGATGGCCCCGCGCCTCTGGGACCACTACCTGGCGCCGTACTACGAGGCGTTGGGCGAGGTGATGCATCGGCACGGCAAGCGAGTCATCGTCCACATCGACGGCGCGACGCGGATGCTGGTGGATCGCATCGCCCGCACGCCGATCGACGTGATCGAGGCCTTCACCCCCATGCCAACTGGCGACCTCACGCTGGCCGAAGCCCGGGCGGCCTGGAAAGACAAGGCCATCTGGATCAACTTCCCCTCGTCGGTACACGTCGAGGAGCCGGACGAGGTGGCCGCGATGACCGGGGAGCTGCTTCGCCAGGCGGCGCCCGGCAACGGCTTCTTGATGGGTGTCACCGAGAACGTGCCGGACGCCGTCTACGCCCGGAGTCTCGGGGCCATCACCGAGGTAATCGATCGGTTTGGCGCTTGCCCTCTGGCAGGCTGAATAGCTCGAGGATTGACGCTCGGGTCGAACCATGTTAGTATCTGGCAGGCTCAGGTGAACGGAGCCAACTGCTGGTGGATGACGCGGCGACGCGCCGGTCACCAGGCCTGGTCGTGAGGTTGAAGAACGGGGCGATGAGTAGTCAGCAGTCAGCCAGTGTCGCCCTATGGCCGTCTGGCGCCCCTGAAGGGACTTCCTTTCCCCTTCTCCCCCTGGGCCCGGCTCAGGAACGGCGGCCCGGGGGTGAGGGCCGTTGGGTCACGGTCGCTGCTGCTTGCTGACGGCTACTCAGAAGGAAAGAGGGATCGCATGCCGATAGGGCCAACCGAGTTGATCATCATTCTCGTCCTCGTGCTCATCATCTTTGGCGCGGGCAAGCTGCCCGAGTTGGGCAGCGGCATCGGGAAGGCGATGAAGGAGTTCCGCAAGACGCAGGCCGAGATTGGTGAGCTCAAGGACTCACTCTCTTCGGACCTGACGCTCGAGCCGAAGCAGCCGAAGCCAACCGAGAAGAGCTAACCGCTGGCGCCTCCCCCGCCCTTTTACCCCTTCCTCCCGGGTGGGGGAAGGGGCAGGGGTAGAGGGGGCGGCGCCCCTCCCGCACGCGTCGGAGGAG
>JACPQP010000399.1 GCA_016190465.1 Chloroflexota bacterium | reverse complement strand
GGCCGGGGGATGAGGGCCGTTCCCGCCGCCGACCACCATTCCTGCCCACTCCTGAGGGAGAGGTCCCCCCGAGACCGGACCTCACCCCCTGCCTCTCGCCGTCTATCCTACGCCGCAGGCAGCCGCCGGGCATCCGGGAAACTATGTATTTCAAGCGGGGCTTGGCGTGAGGGAAACTGTGCAGGGGCCGTCAGGCGCCCCGATCGACCAGGCGGAGCACTTCGAACTCTCGCCGGGTCAGACCACTCGGGTAGTCTCGGTCGGGCTGACGACCGGTCGCGTGACCGTTCACCGGGCCGTCCGGTGGTGGCGATCTGGGCGTGTCCTCCGGCGGGCGAACCGGGGGCGCCGGCGACGTCGCCGGGTCGTCGTCCCCGATGTAGAAGACGAGGATGCGATGGCGAGTCTTCAGGGCCAATCCGGTGCCCATCAGTTCTTTCTTGCCGGCCTTCGCCCCTTCTTCCAGGACAGCCTCGTCGTCCGCTTCGAAGCCGCGGAACTCGCGGACGGCGACCTCGTTGCGCGACATCATCTGGATCAGGTCGTGCAACTGGGTTCGTCCCCGATTGGCCTTGCCGTCCGTCAGGACGACGATGCCGCGAGTCGCGTCGGGGTCGCCCGGCGCGGCATCCGTCATCTCGATGCCGGTCTTGATGGCGTCGTAGAGCGCCGTATTCCCCCGGGCCTGCATCTCCTCGATGGCGCCGGCGATGGGAAAGCGGTTGGCGTCCAGCGGTGCGATGGGGACCCGGGCGATGATGCCGTCGCCGAAGGTGAGGAAGCCCACCTGGTTGCTCTTGCCCATGCCTTTGTCGAAGATAGAACGGCCGGAGCCAGGCGCGCAGCCCGGGATCCTCGAGAGCGCCCGCGGGCAGGCTGGTGGCGCCTGGGCCAGTATAGGCGTGAGCGAGGAGCGCCAGGCCATCCGCGCCCAGCGGCGTATTCGGCGCCGGCAGCGCGAACCGGGGCCCGCTGGCATCGGCGACCGCCCGCTGGATGGTGTGCCAGTCCACCCCTCCATCGCCCGCGCGCAGGCCCAGACGCTCGCGACTCTTCTCCCAGGCCACGACGACGTGCGGGCTCTGCGCGACGACCGTCTCGTCCGGGCCGGAGGGACCCGTGCTCCGCTGGAGACCGATCCACGCCACGCCCTCGGTGGGGGCGACCGCCGGGGTCCCCGCGGCGTCCACCACCTGGACGGCCGCGGCCAGCGCCGGGTCGCGCGAGACGAGGTCGGCGACCCAGGGGCGCAGCGCCGCCTCGGCCACGGCAACGGTCGCGGCGCGCGACGTGGTCGGAGTGGCGAAGAGCCACGTCACACCCGCCAGCCAGGCCCCGCCGATGATGCCAAGCACACGACGACGACTGACGCTGAGCTGTTGCACTGGTCGTAACCCTACCGGTTCCAATCAAGCGCCGGCCCGATCCATAGATTACGAAAGATCGAACGAAGAACCAAGGCCTGGCCCCGCGAGTCGGAGCGCGGCGATGGCCATAGTAGTCGTCAGTCATCCTGTGTCTATCCGCGTTCATCTGTGGTTGCAGACTCCGTAACCCCGGGCCTCCGACTGACGCCTGACTGCTGATTACTTATGGCTACGCACGATGACCCGGCCGTCATCGAGAGTCAGTCTACTCGAGGAGCGGCTCCCCGATCATCCGGGAAACTATGCATCTTCGGTGGGCAGAGAACGGGGTGCCACAGGGCGATGGAGCGCTCGGGCTGATGGGAACGATGCAGGGGCTCCGCCGTGCTTTTCAGGGGGTGAGATACTTGTACTTGTTCGTGGAGACATCCGTTGGCCCCTCGGACCGGCCGATCCCCACGATGTTCCAGAGGGGATCGTCGGCGCTCGTCGGCCTGCCCCGCGGCAATGGCCGGCGGCGGGTCCGGCGGCTGCCTGAAGAGGCGACTGGCATCACGATCGCCAGATCCTCACCTTCGCGTCGCAACACCCGAGGCTGGTTGGTGGCGCGGACCTCCTCGGCCAGGCGCAATAGCTCCGGCGCGTCGCCGACCTCCACCGGGAGAAACTCTCTTGCCATGGGGTGGACCTCCCTTCAGGCTCCATGATACCAGCTATCCCTCTGGCCGGCAGAACTGCGCGTGCGGCCGGTTGCACGGGCTACCGTCGGGTGAAGAGCCAGCGCCTGGCCAACACCTGTTGCTTGACAGCATGCTCCCCGTGTGCTAGAGCAGTAGCCGCTACTGCTACGCATCGGAGTACGTAGCGATAAGTCATCAGTTAACTGATGACTGACGACTAAGTAGGTCTCGGAAAGTTCACTTGCGTCCCGGGAAGGTCCAGGAAGGGCGGAGCCCGTCCTGGCGGGGTTTGGGGTGTCCCCAAAACCATCGTAAGCTTCCTGATACCTACCGTGTCTCGGGAAGGTCCAGGAAGGGCGGAGCCCGTCCTGGCGGGGTTTGGG
>JACPQP010000398.1 GCA_016190465.1 Chloroflexota bacterium | reverse complement strand
TGGCCACCATCAGGCCGAGGCGCTGTTCAAGGCGCTGGCCCGCGCGCTCGATGCCGCGACCCGCCTGGACTCCCGGCTGGGCGACACGGTTCCCAGCACCAAGGGAACGGTGAGCGGGTAGCACACCACGTCGTGGCCCGGAGCTCACCACAATTCGTGTCCTTCGTGTCTTCGTGGTAAGCTCCGCGTCCTCTCCCGACACCTGATTCCTGACACCCAATCGCGGGTCTTGCCATCGGCTGCATCGATGCTGTATCGTGACCGGCGCTCGATTGCCGTTCAGTTGAGGAGGTCCCTGTGGCGCGGCTCGGTCTTGGTATCGTCGGCACCGGTCGGATCGCTCGGAGTCACCTTCGGTCGCTGGCCCAGAGTGGGGAGGGGAGAGCGATCGCCGTCTACGACATCGTTCCGGAGCGAGCGACTCAGCTCGCGACGGAATTCGACATTCCCCACGTCGCGTCAACCCTGGAAGACCTGCTGGAGCGGCGGGACGTCGCCGCCGTCATCGTCAGCACCCCACCCGCGGCCCACGCCAGGCCGACGATCCGGGCGCTGGAGGCGGGGAAGCACGTGCTCTGCGAGAAGCCGTTTGCCCTCGATCCCGTCGAGGCCGAGGCGATGGTGCGCACCGCGGAGGCGAGCGATCGCCTGCTAGCGGTCGCCTCCGCGCGGGCGGGTCGGCTCACCTCGGCGGCCCGCGCAGCCCATCGGTTGATCACCGCGGGCGAGCTCGGCCGCGTCTACCACGTGCGCGCCAGCGCCTTCCGGCTCCGCGGGCGGCCGGGCATCGACATCTTCCCGGACGCTCCCTGGTTCATCGACAGGTCCCGCGCGGGCGGCGGCGCCCTGATCGACATCGGCGTGTACAAGATCGACCTGTCGCTCTGGCTGCTCGGCAACCCCCGGGTGACCAGCGTCCTCTGCTCGACGTACCAGGGTATCGGGGCGCCCGCGCCGGCGCCACTCGTTCAGACGGTGGAGGACCACGCCGTGGTGATGTTCACCTGCGAGGGCGGGGCCTCCGGCCTGATCGAGATCGCCTGGGCGTCTAACGTCGCCGGCGTGGACACGACCCTGGTCCTGGGTACCGTGGCCGGCCTGCGCTTCAGCCCGCTGACCATGATCACCACCGGACCGGACCGCCTGCCGGTGGAGAGGCGGCTACTCCACCGGGCCGACGCGGAGGAAGTCGAGCTGGGGGACGTGACCACGCAGTTCGTGCGGGCCATCCTGGCGGGGCGCCAACCCGAGACGCCCGGCCGCGAGGCGCTGGAGGTCACCCGCGTGATCGACGCGGCGTATCGCTCCGCTGCCAGCGGACAGCCCGTCGCGCTCGCCCGGTAGCGGTGGCGTTCCCCCTCCCCGCGTCGCGCAGTGGGGAAAAGGGCATGGGGGAGAGGTCAACCCCCTCTCTCTCATCCTCATCTGCCAGCACAGCACCCTGGGCCACGTCGACGAGCACCCGTTCGTCCGGGCGAACCTGGAGCCGGGCTGTCAACGGATTTCGGGAGCGGATTGAACGGGTTAGCGATCGGCAATCCGTTCGATCCGTTCCCCGAATCCGTTGACAGTTCCTCTGGGCGTTGCCACGCGGACCGCGGACTGTCAGCACGGCGCGGCCGGCGTCCCTGTCACTCGTGGGCCGCACGATAGCGTAGAGCGACCGCCTGGCGTTCAGCTGGGGAGCGGGGACGGATGGATCTCGCTGGCCTGGTCGCCGGACAGCTCCAGCCGCAGATCGGTCAGCATAGGAAAGGACGGCCGGTCCTGAAAACCGATCACCACGCCCTTGATGTCCCCGTTGAGGCCGGCGACCTCGGCCGCCCCTCGCCCGGCACTGGCCGGTCCCGCCAGCAGGTAGCGGTTGACCAACGACCAGATGCCGAAGCAGGCGGCGTGACCCGCTAGGCGACCGGCCGCCCGGCGCGGTACTCGTCGAGCGTTTTCCTGGCCAGCTCGCGGGCCTCCTCGAACTCGAGCTCCTTGCGGTCGTAGGCGAGCGCATACCAGTCTACGGTCGTCCGTCCGCGCGGCGTCCCCCCGAGGATCGTCTCCATTCCGCGCTTGCGGATCGGGCGAATCGAGCTCGGCTCGAAGTTGTCCAGCGCCTGCAAGATGGCGATGTATTGCGTCGTCGTTCGCTTCCAATCGATGATGCTCAGTGCCACGTCTCCGCCCCTCCGATCTCTCGGTGTCGCGTCTTGTGCTGTCATGATAGCACGTTGCCGCCACGCGTACCTATTGTTGACAGCAGGCAGGCGGATCAGGTAAGCTGAAGGAAAGCGACAAGGAGAACCACTCCCATGATCGAGCGTCCCAATGCCGTGACCCTCGGTGGCAATCCCATCACCCTCCTCGGGCCGGAGCTGAAGGCGGGCGACCCCGCGCCCGAGTTCGACCTGGTTGGCCTCGACTTCAAGCCCGTCAGCTCCACGGACTACCTCGGCCAGGTGCGCATCGTGAGCTGGCTGCTCTCGGTCGACACCGGGGTCTGCGACCGACAGACCCGCCGGCTGAACAGTGCGGAGCTTCCGTCGGCCGTCGCCCTCATCACGGCCAGCATAGACACGCCCTTCGCGCTCAAGCGCTACTGCGGCGCGGCGGATATCCGCCACGCCGTAGCTTCGGCCTACCACGACCCCGAGAACGCGATCCGGTTTGGCGTGCTCCAGAAGGAATGGCGGCTGCCCGCTCGCGCGGTTTTCGTGATCGGGAAGGACGACCGCATCGCGTACGCCGAGTACGTGAAGGAGGTCGGCACCGAGCCCGATTACGACGCACTGATCGAGGCGGCCCGGAAGGCGGCCGCCGGGTAGGCCATACTTCGGCAAGCCAGACCGCTCGTGCCCGGCTCACGCGGGAGCCGCGCCGTTGGACCGGTGCGCCGGGCCCCGGGTGAGTGATGGTTCGGTTCACGGGACGGGCTCGTCCTAGGCGGGACCCAGGATCCACTAGCGCGCCCTCGCGCTGCTGACGGGGAGCCAGGTGACGCCGATGGCGTGATGGAGCCCGGCCAGGTGGCCATCCTCGATAGGCAGCTCGGTGGCGATCTCGGAGCGCCAGGGCACGCCGTCGGCCAGGTGCTCGAGTCTCAGGCTCGAGTCTTAGGAACGTCAGGCAGGCGGAAACGGGAACGCGGCGGTGATAGCCCGTTCGATCGCCTGGGTGAAGTCGCGGAGCGAACCCCCGAAGCCGCCGACAGCGCCAACCGCCGCTACGGAGAGGAGCGCGAGGATGAGCGCATACTCAACGGTTCCCTGACCCCATTCTGCGCTGACGCGAACCACGGGGACGCGAGTCGCGTGGAAACGAGCGACAATTCGGTGACGCACTTTTCTCTTCTCCTGGCCTCGGCCCGGCTGCCGCCGCCGATCCCAATCTCGTGAACAGCAGTATCCGCGGTGGCGAGCAGTGGATCAACCGCCCATCGGTCCTGGCCCAGGTGTCGGACTGGCCGTCCGTGATCATTTTCTCGCCAGCGTGTCGCCGAGGTCCTCAGCAAATGACGATCACCAGAGAATCGCGACGCCCCCGTCGAGGCGTCGCGGCCATCACAGTAGGTCTCGGAAAGTTCACCTGCGTCCCGGGAAGGTCCAGGAAGGGCGGAGCCCGTCCTGGCGGGGTTTGGGGTGTCCCCAAAACCATCAAAAACTTTCTGATACCTACTTGGTGTTGTCGGGCCACTCAAGTAGAGCGAAGTTGGCCACCTGGTTGATGAGCCGCAGATCGGTCACACCCTTTGATTCCAGCCATGCCCTGGGGAAGAGATGGTGGCGGTCGAGGGCTTTCTTCATCAGCTTGACGGATGGGTCAAGGA